>NZ_JBCODG010000106.1:0-9921 GCF_040928965.1 Bacteroides sp. 2201st1_D9_2201SCRN_220225
AAACGTTTCCGACATTTTGGAAAGGACAAGGTCTTCATGGACTTTGCCTTCCTAGCCATTGCCTTCAATATAAAAAAGATGTGTGCAAAACTGACAAAAGAAGGTATGAACTGGCTGATAGGATGGTTTTATGAGCTTACTGTCGCTTTATTTAGATGCTGGAGACACATAAATCAAAGAAATCTTCGAATTATCGCAGCTTGAAGAAAATAAACCGATTTATATCGGTGATAAACAAGAAAGAAGGTGCATCGTGCATTACGACACACCTTCCTGTTTTTCTTTTGTCATACCGATTCTTTATCAGAGAATGCTTTTTACTGTTTCCAGCATACCCTTCTCCTGGATAGAGTTCAGGAAGCCGGTTACCATATCCGTCAGTCCCGGAATGGCGTTCAAGTCTCCGTGCTCGCCCCAAATGAGGTCTTTGGCTGCCAATACGCCTTCCGCTACTTTGCGGGTATCGCCTGTTGCCCAAAGGTCTTTCAGCAGTTGCATGATTTCGGGAGCGTCGTTCGGAGTGATTTCAGCGCCGTCGGCACGCACGCCGCCCTTGTAATATGTGATGATGGCGGCAAGACCGAGTACGAGGCCTTTCGGAAGTTCGCCCTTGCGTTCCAGGTAAGTCTTCAAGCCCGGCAGGTCGCGGGTCTGGTATTTCGGGAAGGAATTCAGCATGATGCTGGTTACCTGGTGTTCTACGTAAGGATTGTCGAAACGTTCCAATACATCGGCGGCAAACTTCTTCAGTTCGTCCATAGGCAGGTTCAGCGTCTGCATCAGTTCGTCGAACTGTACTTTACGGACATACTTGCCGATAACGGGGTGGTTGCAGGCATCGCGCACGATGTTTACGCCGCTCAGGTAAGCCACCGGAGAAAGCACGGTGTGAGGACCGTTCAGCAAAGTAACCTTTCTTTCGTGGTAAGGAGCTTCGGACTTCACGAAGAGTACGTTCAATCCCGCCTTGTTTGCAGGGAACTCCTCTGCCAACTGGCGGAGAGAGAGATTCTCGGCTGCCTCGATAACCCACAGGTGGAAGATTTCGGCCTGTACAACCAGGTTGTCGGCATAACAGATTTTCTTCTGAATCTGCGCAATCTCCTTGCGCGGGAAGCCCGGAACGATGCGGTCTACCAGAGTGGCGCATACATAGCAGTACTTTGTGAACCAGGTCTTGAACTTCTCGTAATCCGCTCCGAAGTCTTCTTTCCACAGTTCGATGTACTGGTAGATACATTCTTTCAGGTGATGTCCGTTCAGGAAAATCAATTCGCAAGGCATGATGATAAGGCCTTTGCTCTTGTCGCCCTTGAACGTCTTGAAGCGACGGAACAGCAACTGGGTCAGCTTGCCCGGATAAGAAGATGCGGGGGCGTCGCTGAACTTGCAGTTCGGGTCGAACGCGATGCCGGCTTCCGTGGTGTTGGAGATAACGAAACGGATTTCGGGCTGGTCGGCAAGCGCCATGAATGCAGAGTTCTGAGAATAGGGATTCAATGCGCGGCTGATGCAGTCGATACGCGTGAGGCTGTTTACCGCTTCACCGTTCAAACGGCCCTGCAGGTTGACATGGTAAAGGCAGTCCTGGCCGTTCAGCCATTCCGCCATTCCTTTTTCGATAGGCTGAACCACTACAACACTGCCGTTGAAGTCGGTCTTTTGGTTCATGTTGTAAACAATCCAGTCTACAAATGCACGAAGGAAGTTACCTTCACCGAACTGGATGATTCGTTCGGGAGCAACGGACTTGGGAGCCGTCTGTTTGTTTAATGCTTTCATCTTGAAAATGATTTTAATTATGATTGTTGGATTATGATTGATAGTCTTTCTTACTATATGCAGGATTATTCAAACTCAAAATAGAAGTCGATGTTTTCCTTCATCAGGATGTCGATAGGCATATATTTTACGGCTGTGACCGGCTTTTTGAATACCACGTGATTGCACAGTGCTTTGATGCCGCAATAACCTTGCAGTCCCGGCCGCTGCCCGATGAGATAGTTCACTTCGCCGTTTTTCAGGTGTTCCACATTCTTCTGAAGCAGGTCGTAGCCGACCAGTGCATCCAGCTTCAGATTCTTTTTCTGCAAGTAGTCCGCCACTTGATACACGCGTGAGTTGAACACGACCCCTAAAGTGGCTTTGGGATGTCCGGAGAAGAAAGCATCCAGCACTTCCTCGTTGGCGGCGGTGTCTTCCTTGTGGAGAACGACATCGTGTATAGTCAGGTTCTTGTGCTCGGCCGCAAGATACTGCATAAAGCCTTCCAGGCGCCGTTGCATCTGCACCTCGGCGGGGCTGTTCTTCTGATTGTTCAGGAAAAGCGCCAATTCCTGCCCTTCCCGGTAGCGGCGCATCAGTATTTTGGCGGCAATGTATCCGCTGACTTTGGAGTCCTGGCCTATATAGCATAGTGCATGAGTCTGCTCCATATTGAAGTCGATGAAGGCATAAGGTATCTTTTTATCTTCCAGATACGATGTCAGCTTCAGGGTATCATCCTGAAAATTCGGGGCTATCAACACCCCGTCGGCAACAACGGATTGAAGTTGCGCACATGCCGTTTCATAGGACGCTTTATCCGCATGGCTGTAAAAAAGATAGTCCACCCCTACATTGAACGGCCGCAGCTCTTGCGCGGCACGGTCTATGCCCGCCGCAACGGAGTGCCAGTAATCATGCTCTATATAATAAGGTATGATACATACTATATGGTAGCGCTTTTTTGCCGCCAGACCTATGGCAAACATGTTGGGATGATAATCGATTTCATCGAGGACTTTTTGAACCTTATCTCTGCTTGCACGGGATACGTCGCCCCGGTTATGAAGCACGCGGTCTACGGTTCCGGCAGAGACGCCGGCCATGCGTGCAATGTCTTTTATCGTATAATTCTTGTTTTCCATCTTCTCCCGCCCTAAGGTGTTTAAAGGTCTTACATTTAAAACTTAAATATTATAAATATTTGCCGCAAAGATACGAATTATTTTGTTTCTCCAAGTAAAATTTCTACTTTTGTGTTCGATAACGGTTAATAAAAGCAAAAAGCGTTATCGAGCCTATTAGCTTTACAATCAATACTATATAGGTGTAACGACAAGAAAGTAAAATTTTTAGATACTTAAAACACAAGAAGATGAAAAACTTTATGGACGAGAACTTCCTGTTGCAGACTGAAACCGCGCAGAAGTTGTACCACGAACATGCGGCTAAAATGCCGATTATTGACTATCACTGTCATTTAATTCCACAAATGGTAGCAGACGACTACCAATTCAAGTCACTGACGGAAATCTGGCTGGGCGGCGACCACTACAAGTGGCGTGCCATGCGTACCAACGGTGTGGACGAACGTTTCTGTACCGGCAAGGACACCACCGATTGGGAAAAGTTTGAGAAATGGGCGGAAACCGTACCTTATACTTTCCGCAATCCTTTGTATCACTGGACGCACCTGGAGTTGAAGACGGCATTCGGCATCGACAAGATTCTGAACCCCAAGACCGCACGTGAAATCTACGACGAATGTAACGAGAAACTGAAACAACCCGAATATTCTGCCCGCGGCATGATGCGCCGTTATCACGTGGAAACCGTGTGTACTACGGACGACCCCATTGACTCGCTGGAATATCATATCAAGACCCGTGAGAGCGGATTTGAGATAAAGATGCTTCCTACCTGGCGCCCCGACAAGGCGATGGCGGTGGAAGTTCCCGGCGATTTCCGTGCTTACGTAGAGAAGCTGGCGGAAGTAAGCGGTGTGACTATTTCTACTTTCGACGATATGATTGCCGCTTTGCGCAAGCGTCATGACTTCTTTGCCGCCCAGGGATGCAAGCTGTCCGACCACGGCATCGAAGAATTCTATGCGGAAGACTATACGGATGCGGAAATTAAGGCAATCTTCAATAAGGTATATGGCGGTACTGCACTGACTAAGGAAGAAATCCTGAAGTTCAAGTCGGCTATGCTGGTTGCCTTTGGCGAGATGGATTGGGAAAAGGGCTGGACACAGCAATTCCACTACGGGGCTATCCGCAACAACAACAGCAAGATGTTCAAACTGCTCGGCCCGGACACTGGTTTCGACTCTATCGGCGAGTTTACAACCGCCAAGGCGATGGCTAAATTCCTCGACCGTCTGAATTCGGAAGGCAAACTGACAAAGACCATTCTGTATAATCTGAACCCATGTGCCAATGAGGTAATCGCTACCATGTTGGGCAACTTCCAGGACGGTACTGTTGCCGGCAAGATTCAATTCGGTTCGGGATGGTGGTTCCTCGACCAGAAAGACGGTATGGAAAAACAGATGAATGCACTCTCCGTACTCGGCCTGCTGAGCCGTTTCGTAGGTATGCTGACAGACTCGCGTTCTTTCCTCTCCTATCCGCGTCATGAATATTTCCGCCGCACGTTGTGTAACCTCGTAGGCCGTGATGTGGAAAACGGTGAAATTCCCGTTTCCGAAATGGAACGCGTCAATCAGATGATTGAGGACATCAGTTATTACAACGCCAAGAAGTTCTTCCAGTTCTAAAAGACGGGAATGAGATAATTTTAAAATCAGCCCTTCCATGCTTGATACCTTATGGCAAGCGTGGAAGGGCTTTTCATTGGATACCGCTGAATTAAGCTTTCCTGTGCAGCAGATACCTTACAGGAGATATTCCATTATATCCGTGATGTTTTTTAACCGGATGAAGTTGGGATGCGCAATATCCCCATCATGGGTTTCATACTGCCAGGTGACGTGGTAAGGAATGTGGGCTGCATATCCGCCCAGCTCCAAAACCGGCAGTATGTCCGACTTGACGGAGTTTCCCAACATCAGGAAATTCTGCGGGGCGCATTCCACGGTGGTAAGTAGTTTCCGATAATCGGCTTCTTTCTTGTCACTCATTATCTCGATGTGGCAGAAGTAGTGCATCAATCCCGACTCCCGGACTTTTCTTCTTTGGTCGAACAGGTCTCCTTTGGTCGCCAGTACCAGCCTGTATTTTCCTTGCAGGCGGAGCAGCACCTCTTCCACCCCATCCAGAAGCGTTACGGGTCTTTGCAGAAGCTCCTGCCCCAACCTGACGATTTCTTTCACGCAATGCATGTTACCTTCTCCTCCGGTAATCCGGCAGGCTGTTTCAATCATGCTGAGCATCATGCTTTTCAAGCCGTAGCCATACATGTGCAGGTTTTTCATCTCTGTCTTGAACAGCTCCTGCGAAACGGCACTCTGCGGTTGGTATGCTTTCAGTAAATCACAGAACTGATGCTCAAACTCCTGAAAATAAACCTCGTTTTCCCAAAGGGTATCGTCTGCATCGAATGCTACTACTTCTATTTTATCTTTCATACGTTGTCCGTTTTATTGTTATTGAGTATATTTGCTGCAAATATAAGTAATTAAAACATAACTATTAATCAGTAAAGGATGACTCAATCACCCCAAACTAATGCCAAAGGTTTCAGCAAAGCCTTTTGGGTAAGCAACACAGTAGAACTTTTTGAACGCATGGCATATTATGCCGTATTTATTGTTCTTACCATTTATCTGTCCAACATTTTAGGTTTTAACGATTTTGAAGCGAGTATGATTTCTGGTCTGTTTTCGGGCGGACTGTATCTGCTTCCCATTTTTACCGGAGCTTATGCCGACAAGATAGGTTTCCGTAAATCAATGATTATCGCATTTTCCTTACTGTCTGCAGGATATTTGGGTCTGGGCGTGCTGCCTACACTGCTGGAAGCTGCCGGACTGGTGGAATATGGCGAAGTTACGCGCTTTTCAGGGCTGGCCGACAGTAGCGAACGGTGGATGATTGTTCCCATTTTGTTTGTCATCATGCTCGGCGGTTCGTTCATCAAATCTATCATATCCGCATCGGTTGCGAAGGAAACCACCGAAGCAACCCGCGCCCGTGGTTATTCAATCTTTTATATGATGGTGAACTTCGGTGCTTTTACCGGAAAGACCATTATCGACCCCTTGCGCAACGCTATCGGTGAGCAGGCCTATATCTATATCAACTTCTTCTCTGCCACAATGACTATTCTGGCGTTGCTGTCCGTTGTCCTTCTGTATAAATCGGCACATACGGCAGGCGAAGGTAAAAGCATGCGCGAAATAGGCCAAGGTTTTCTGCGCATCATCACCAACTGGCGTTTATTGATTCTTATCCTTATCGTAACTGGATTCTGGATGGTACAGCAACAATTATATGCCACAATGCCCAAGTATGTTATCCGTATGGCGGGCGAAACGGCCAAGCCGGGCTGGATAGCCAATGTAAATCCTTTTGTTGTGGTTTGCTGTGTAAGTTTCATCACCAGGTGGATGGCAAAGCGTACGGCTATTACGTCCATGAACATCGGTATGTTCCTGATTCCTGTTTCCGCGTTACTGATGGCGTGTGGAAACCTGCTGGGCAACGAGATTATTTCCGGCATGAGCAATATTACATTGATGATGATACTCGGTATTGTAGTTCAAGCTTTGGCGGAATGCTTTATTTCTCCGCGCTATCTGGAATATTTCTCTTTACAGGCTCCTGAGGGAGAAGAAGGCATGTATCTCGGATTCAGCCATCTCCATTCTTTCCTGTCCTCTATTTTCGGTTTTGGCATAGCGGGTGTATTGCTTACCAAATATTGTCCCGACCCGGCTTTATTTGCAACCCGGGAAGCTTGGGAAGCTGCCAGCGTCAATGCGCATTACATCTGGTATTACTTTGCGGGAATAGGATTGGTGGCTGCCATAGCGTTGCTGATTTTTGCCAAAACCACCGAATCCATCGACAAAAAGAAGAAAGTATAATCTTTTATATTGCATATTTTCGCTATATTTGTCGCCCGATGTAAAGACAGGTCGCATCCGGCATAAATTAAGCATGCTTAATTCTGTCCTCATGGCACTGTCTTTGAGGGGTGTCGAAATACACTTGATGATTTTTTAGGCACGGATTACACGGATTTCACGGAAAAAAGAATAAAGAAAATCTGTGCTTTCCATGTAATCCGTGCCTAAAAAGAAACAAATAATAAGCGAATTTTAACATACCCTCTTTTTAATTAAGGAGATTAGAATGAAAGTAAGATTTATAAGCCTTGCAAGTGGTAGCAGTGGCAACTGCTATTATATAGGCACAGAAAAATACGGAATACTTATTGATGCCGGTATCGCTGTCCGTACCATAAAAAAAGGATTAAAAGAGGCAGGTATCAACATGGAAATGATACGTGCGGTGTTTGTTACCCATGACCATGCCGACCATATAAAAGCGGTAGGCGGATTGGGAGAAAAACTGAATATACCTATTTATACAACGGCACGCATTCACGAAGGTATTAATAAGAGTTATTGCATGACGGAGAAGTTGCATTCATCCGTCCGCTATCTGGAGAAACAACAGCCTATGCAACTGGAAGATTTCCGTATCGAATCTTTTGAAGTTCCTCATGACGGTACGGACAATGTGGGATATTGCATCGAGATAGACGGAAAGGTATTCTCTTTTCTTACCGACCTCGGAGAAATAACTCCTACCGCAGCACATTATATCTGCAAAGCCAACTATTTGATACTGGAAGCCAATTACGATGATGAAATGTTGCGTATGGGTACTTATCCCCAATACCTGAAAGAGCGCATAACCGGTCGTACCGGACACATGAGTAACATTGATACCGCAGAATTCCTTGCAGAAAATTTCACAGAACATCTGCAATACATCTGGCTTTGCCATCTAAGTAAAGATAACAATCACCCGGAACTGGCCTATAAAACCGTTGAATGGAAATTAAGAGAAAAAGGTATCATCGTAGGTAAAGACGTACAACTCTGCGCTTTAAAGAGAACTACGCCTTCCGAACTATATGAGTTTGAATAAAAATATGCCGATTTCATCGAAAAAAACTCCTGGAATTGTTTGCAAAATAAAATAAAAGGACTACCTTTGCACCCGCAAATGAGACATTGGCGATGCACTCTTAGCTCAGTTGGTAGAGCAACTGACTCTTAATCAGTGGGTCCAGGGTTCGAATCCCTGAGGGTGTACTTGAAATAAGGAGGTTTAAGCCTCCTTATTTTATTGGTTTACAGTAATTTAATTGATTAGACATTATGTAAATTGATGTCTAAAGGAGTATCAAAAGAGAGTATAATTGCATCAAATTAGGACACGGTATCGCAAAAAGTAATATTTGTGTGATACCAAATGTGATACCGGGTGTGATACCAAATGAAATCTTCCAATTTTCTCCTTATCTGCATTTATTAATCATACTTAAAGTAAAAGTATGAACAATGTATCTGTACGGCTCGTCTTTGATAGAAAGCATGTAGCCACCAAAAAACATCAGGCCTCTGTGCAAATGGAGATAACCTATCAGCGGAAACGCAAGTATATCGGAACAGGGATAAAGCTCTATTCCGATCAATGGAGTAAAGACATGAAAGTCAAAAATCACCCTCAATCATTGGTTTTTAATCAAAGGTTGAATGACATGGTAGCTGGGATATATGACTTGGCCTACCAAATGTCTTCCCAAAACATTCCTTTCACTTTTGAAAGATTAGAGCAGTATTTAGGCAATTCATCGTCTGAAGTTACAAGCTCATTCCTATCCTTTATGGAAAAGAGAATATGTGAGCGGCAAGTAAGTGATTCAACCAAACAAAGACAAAGATGTGTACTAAAGGCGCTGAAGGAGTTTGGTAGAATAAAAGACTTTGCTGATATTTGCTATGAAAATATTAGAGCATATGATGAATTTGCTAAGAAACGATGTAAGTGCCAATCTTCGGTATATAATTATCACAAGATACTGAAGATATTTGTAAGGGAAGCATACGCTGCCCATTTGATTTCGGAAAATCCATATCAAAATTTCAAGTTGGATCACGGTAAGCGCGTACTAAGACGGTTTCTAACAAAAGAAGAACTCATCAAGATTGAAACAAAACAGATTGATGACATTTGTTTAAGCCGTGTAAGAGATATTTTTCTATTTTGCTGTTATACTGGTTTGGCGTATGCAGATTTGGCGGCTTTTAATTTTAAAGACGCTGTAATGGCTAACGGAATGTATAGAATAAGAGATCACAGAATAAAAACAGGAACGCCTTATAATATATCGCTTATGGATAAGGCTATGGACATATTAAAGAAATATGACTTCAAATTACCTATTATATCTAACCAAAAGTATAATTTATATTTGAAAATATTAGGTGCGTTCTGTGAGATAAAAAAGAAGCTGACAAGTCACGTTGCCCGACATACTTTTGCAACTTCTATTGCATTGGCTAACGGAGTAAGAATTGAGGTTATAAGCAAAATGCTTGGGCATACAAATATTCAGACTACCCAATTATATGCGCATATATATCAATCTGAAGTTGATAAAGAATTTGAACGACTCAATAAGATTATATGAATATGAAATTTATAACCGTGAGAGAGGCTGCCGAACTTCTTCGTGTATCTTACAAAACCGTACAACGATACTTGGCTGAAGGAAGGATACCATACACTAAGCCAGCCGGACGAATATTGATAAAGGAACAAGACTTGATGAACTTCGTTAATATGACGAATAGATAAAATATATGCCTCGGTTACTTTGCACTGTGTGTCATTTATGACCTACCCAAATAGGTAAAAGCCCAGATTACTGTTTTGACATATGGTATTCATCCTAAGTGACCGGGGTATTTTCTTTTGTTAGAAGAAAGTGAATTATGATTTTAGGATAATCAAATCAAAATACATTAAACGGGTACGTTTATACTCTGGTTCCAGGTCCAGTTTCATGTATTCTATCTCCTCTGTAATATTTTCAAATCATTAGTGTCCCGTTAAAATGGGACGAGTTAAACAATTAATCAAAAAGCCCCGGAATCAGGGGATCATTTAGATC
>NZ_JBCODG010000107.1:0-9534 GCF_040928965.1 Bacteroides sp. 2201st1_D9_2201SCRN_220225
TGATGTAGACCATTTTAAAGAGTTACGTTCTCCTAATTTCCTATAATTTACAACTTGCAAAGGTAGATTGTTTTTAATAAAATGATATTTCAAATAATAATAATTATTAGATGCTGGTAAATCTTCGCTATCAACAGCACAATCCTCTATATAAATACCGACAACCTTTCTCTCTGGATTATTATTCTGCAAAGTTTTCACTTCATTTATAGCTTGTGACATCGCTTCTAACGAATAATTCGCCAATTTTATTTGATTAACATTCTTTGTATTTATATTTATATTGAACATTTGTTCCAATCCAGGAAAGGTACCGGGATTCAATTTTCCCGTTAAACTCAAATATAATTCATTTGCAAATGATCTAAATCTATCTTCAAAAATAAAAGCGAATGTTACTTCTTTAGAAATATTTTTATATGCGCCATAATTTCTTATCCCTTGAAATTGAGAGCTTGATATATTATTATTACTAAAAATATATTCTTTTTTATTCAAATGAAAGACTGTTGTTTCAACTAAGTTAGGACTTATTTCTATAGGCTCATCTTCAGTACCTATATTTTGTATACCCTCATAGACTTCCGTTATAAAGTTTTGAACAATTCTAAATTTATCTGAGTAATAATTTTTATTACTGCGTCCATTGACATCCAGACTTAAACTTAATTTCTGAACTTCTTTATCAAATAGGACATCAATGTTCTTCGAAAATTTAAAATCAATAATAAATCCATATGTATTTTGTTCTTCTAAATAATATGGACACATATATATTATCTTGTTTCCTTTTTCGTATTTATTGATTATAAAATCCACAAAACAGTCTGTAAACAATCTTTTTACCTTAAATTCGAATTTTGGCTTATTAACATTTAAAGCTTTTACTAGTTGTTCAAATATGTATTTTTTTGATAAACCAATAGACATATTTGAGTCAACAATATATTCTTCAAATTCATTTTTGGGTATAAACGAAATCCAATATGATCTATACTCATTTATATCCATGTCTTGAGGTAAATTATACAGCCAAGTATTATCTTCTTTCTTATCTCCTTCTAATTTCAATTTTCGATAGACTTTAAAAGAAAACTGTTTATTTTTTATGGGAAGTATATTTAATCTAATATTTGCCATTGTTTCCTATTTTATTTGTAAAAAGAACTGTTAATACAAAGATAGTCATTTTTATGGATTTAGAACAACAAAATCCAATGTAATACTAACTGCTATTCCTTTTTAGTGAGATACTCTTTCTCGTACCGCTTTGTAAGCTCGATAACCTGCCTGCATATTTCTTCCAGTTTACGGGTTTCTTCGGCGAGTTTATAGAGAAACGCAAGCGATTTCTTCTCCCCGTAAATAGTGTGGATAGTCTTTACACATTGGTTATAATTGTTTCCTATCCTGCGGAATTGCTGATAGAAAGCTGTGAGTTGGGCGTAGTATTCCTGCGCTTCCTTATCAATTTTCACCACCTTGAACTCTCAGCCGAAGATGCGTGCAAAGATAAATTCGGCCTTGTTCTTCATACCCGATTGCTCAAACATCGTGAGGAATTTTTCATTTTCCTCACTGCTCAACCGCACAGAGTAGCGATGCCCCCGTGGGTCCGCGAGCACTTTGTGCCCTGCTTCGTTTCTTACAAGCATTCTTTTCTTCATGACATAAATATTTTAGAAGGTTCGACTTGGGAGAACCTTTACCCCGAAAGACCTTTCGGGCCGGGACTTTGAGGGCCTGAACTTCAAGTGAGGGCCCCAAAGTACACCTCGCTATATGCTGACGCATATTAAAATCCGGCTGGGCCGGCTTAAAGGTCTGAAGGATTTGTTTTACGTTCTCTTTCGAGAACGGGCTGCGCTCTCCCGGCGACAAAGGTAGATAGTTTTTTCTGTCCGTCCATCATGGCGTATCACGCCAACACCCGCCAATGAATGACTTTGAAATCAGGGAATACTTTATAGATACTCTTTTAAGGTTTATTTATAGCTGGATAGTTATCCAATTATCCATTTGAATAAGTAAATGGTCTGGTATTTGAATTGCTATTTAGGCAATTATTAAGATAGTTACTCGAATAGATAAGTAAATATTCGGCCGAATGGATATATGATTATATGGATATGTGAGTTGCCGTTTGAATATCTGAATAGCTAAATAGCTATGTAGCTAAATAGATAGATAGCTATATAGCTAACCGAATAAACAGACAACAGAACGGATAACCAGATAAATGGCTATTTATCCGGTTATCAATAAATCTAATATTATTGTATTAGTGAAGAACAATATAAGAATTATCTGACTTTTTTAAGAGGGAGTATTCAGGTGTGGGGTGTGGCAGGTCAGTCCACGGGCTCGCCGCCATAGCGAAGGCGGCAGATGTCCTCGTGGATTTCACACATGATATGCAGTTGCATCCGCTTGCTGATATGGCGGCTTTGGGAGCGCATGAACAGACGGTTCTCTATCAGACTGCAAAACTTCGTACCTTCCCTGCTCACGATGCAGAGGATTTGATGTTCAAGGAAAAACTCCCTGTCGGTGGAATACTCCACGTTCGGGGACATTCTTATATATTTCATACGCTGATATTTTTAAAGGTTTTACGGTGGCGGTGTGGGTGGGGTAGCCCGGCCCTGCCCTCTGTTCTTTTTGGGGGCGGGAAAAAAGATGTGCCGGATGTTGTCTCCGGCACATGCTTTCTGTTCGGCTTTAGGCGGCTTTTCCACTTTCGGGTTTCTCCGCTTTCGGGGCGGTGACTTTCTTCTCCGTCTTTTCCGCTGCCTGCTGCTTTTCCGCTTTCTTCATTTCCTTTATCCTTTCCTCCAAACGTTCATGCCGTTTCTGATATTCCTCCTCGTGGGTGGCTTTGGCAAGTCCGTACTGGTCGGGGAAGTGCATGTTCGCAAAGTCCCTCAACAGCTTGGATGCGTTGTTGTCCCCGTGGCCGTTCTCACAAAGGAAGTGGCTGATGAAGTCCCGTCTGATTACCGTCTTTTGTGCGTCCGTCAGTTTGGCAACGATTTTCATCCGCTGTTTCTCGTCCAACGGGGTGGGCTGGTCTTTGATACCGCAAAGCGGATAATGCTTCCTTTGCAGTCGGGTAAGCATGGCGAAATAAACCATACCGTCCTCGTACTGCGTGAACGGGCTTTCGGGATAGTCGTTCTCTCGGACAATCTTTTTCGTGTCGGCAACAATCTTCTCGATAGAAAGCTGTTTGAAACGTTTGTCCCTTTCCTGCAATGTCCCGATAGTGACGGGGGCGGTTTCCTTCTTGTTTATCTCCACGTAACAGAGTTCGGGTTCTGTCTGTCCTACCCTTACATAGGTCTTTATTCGGCCTTCCTCCTTCATGCGGCCAAGTTCTTCCACCTTTCGGGCGTATTCCTCGTTTCTGCGCTCAAATGTCTGCACCGCTTGTTCGTACTCTTTCGGCCGGGTATATTGCTCTTTCTTCGGTGCTTCGGGTGCTTTGGGAAACTCACGTGCCGATACGTTGTAATCAAGTTCTTTGATTTCATGTCCTTTCTTGTCCAATTTTTGGAGTGCCATATCGTTACGGCTTCCGTAATAGGGGCGTGCAACAACCAGCTTTGGATCGGATTTCAAAAGTTTCTCCGTCTCTTTTGCCACATGGGCTGCGTTCTTGGCTTCCAGACACTTGCGGTTGGTGCAGTGTCCGCACCCGTTATGCTCGGCAAAAAGGTTGTAATTCGCTGCGTTGTGTACACACGCCTTGCATTCCGTCTTGTCGAACTTGTATTGTTCAAGGTCGGTGGTGTAGCATTTTTCAAAATGCCTTTTGAAAAGATTCAATGTATAGTCCGTCCAATTGTCACCGTTACCCTCTTTGAGGTGCTTCTCGTAAACGTCCTTTTGGATATTGGGTTCATCGGTGCTTATTTCCTCGGCTACGCTGATAGTGATTGTGTCGTTATCCAACAGTTCACCGATAGGCGCATAGAGTTCGTTCAGTTTCAATCGGGTATAGATATACTTCTCGCTCCGTCCGAAACGTCCTGCCAAAGAATAAATATCATACCGTCCCTTTTCAAGCAACCGTTTGAAGGCTTTCGCTTCTTCAGTCGAGCGTACTTCCTCACGCTGTAAATTTTCGCTTAATGACATATCTTCCGCTTCATCGTCCGTTATATTGTTGTAAACAGTTCCCTTTATGGTCTTTGCTCCTGCAAGCAAGGATGCACGGTAACGGCGTTCACCGTATATGATTTCATAACCGCCTTCCGTGCGTGGGCGTACCGCAATGGCCTGCAAAACGCCCACTTCCCGAATACTTTCCGCAAGTTCCTGCAATGATGCGTCATTGAACGTCTTGCGGTGGTTGTCTGCGCTTGGGTGTACGGTGGTAATATCAAGGTCTGTTTCGGCTGTGGCCGTTGCAAGCGGTGTCTTGAACGTGGCTTGCTGCGGTGTTTCTTTCGTAACGGTGGAAACGGTTGCCGTTACGGGTATGGCTGTTGCTGCTTCGGGTGTTTCCGTCACTTCGGTAGCCGTGGGCACGTTCTGCGGTGTGAGTAACTTCATCGGCTTCGGGATGATTGCCAAAGCGGTTACTTTTACTGCTGTCTCTTTCTCTGATTTCTGTACTTTTTTGTTCGTCTTCATAATGATAAGTTTTTAAATGTTGATAATTAATTGAATAGTTTTCCGTCTGAAAGGCGAGCGGATTGCTCCGCCCTGCCGTTCATGCTGTCATACATGAATGCACGTGGCGAGTGCTTCCCTTACTTTCGTCTCCTGCTTCTTGGAATATATCCACCCTGCACGCCTTTCGCCCTTATAAGTGAGGTTTGCACGAAACAGGCCGTTCAAGTCTTTCAAAACGTTCTTTATCGGCTTGGTGTCACCGAATACGGCTATCGCCTTTTCGCTGTATTCCACGATTTCAAGATTGAACATTGAAAGGTCTGCGGTTGCTGTCGGCTGTTCTACCGTATCGCTGTCCGTCTGCGGTGTTTTTATGCAAAGGTTGGCTTCATCCCCTGCGGTGTGCGCATACCGTTCTATGAACTTTTCAAGGTCGTAAATAGGCTCTTTCTCAATCGTCCAACCGCTATATTTGTGCTCACCCAAATACATACCGTCTCCCATGCTGTAATTTTCACGGTGTTCGTAATCTGCGTTATATTCCGCTAAGTAGGCCGTTTCCTCAAAATTGGCGGCATGTTTGCGCATCTCCGAAAAGAGGTTGCGTGTATGCTTGGAAAAACCTAAAATGACGGTTCTTGCTATACTGTAGTCGTAATAGTCCGTATAACTGTCGCATTCGTTCACACGTAGTGTGCCGATAATGACCGCCTTTGCATCCGTCGGGATAAGGGGGCGCAACCGTTTCGCACCAATTTTGGCGATACGCTCGTATTCTTCCCGTTCTTCCTCCGCTTTCCGTTCCGCTTCGGCTTTTTTCTCTTTCGCCTTAGTGAGTAAAACGGCTGTTTCCAACGGATCTAAAAACTTGGGGTTCGCATCATCGTAATAGATGCCTATTCCGAATTTTGCCGATAATGGCCGGATAAGGTCGGATGTGTGAAACTCGTGTGTCCGCAAATTGATAAGATGGTAGGTTATTCCCCACTCGTTACGGCTTACTTCATATACCACATAGCTGTCATAGCTGTAGCCTTCCATTTTTACCACTTGATTGACTGAAACGGTCTGAACGCTTCTGTCGTAACTTCTGTTAGCTCCTAATAAATGTACTTTAGTCATAATGATTTGATTTTAAAATGATTCATATTCTGTCAGAGTATCACGCAAAGAATAAGGATGAAAAGAGCGAGCACGCAAAGGGAAAGGAAAGCGGAAAGGATGCGCCACACGGCACGGATGAGGAAAACCACCACCGCCAAAACTGCCGACATGGGCAACCAACCGCCCAAAAAGGCCGCCACACCACCGACAAAGGCACACACGAAACGCACCGCCACGTACACCACGAAGCCGCCCAACGACCACTTCACCCAAAATTTTATGCCGGTTGGAGCGGAGCCGAAGCCTCGTTTCAAATCTTGCTGTATTTCAGTTCTCTTTTTCATAACATTGACTTTTTTTTTATGCCTTGTCGGTGGCTTCACCTTGCGTGGTTCAGGGGGCAGATACGGACGGGGAGAAAATATGCAAGGCTTTTGGTGAAAAATTTTCAACCGCTCGGCTGGACGGATTGAAAAATTTTCGCCAAAACCCGTAGGGCGCGAAGCGGGCTTGCAGATTTTTAGGGGCCCCGTTCGTAGCTTCGCACCCTGAACCACGCAAGGTGAAGTTACTGACAGGGTGATAAAAATGAGGAAATGGCTATATGGGAAAAAGAGAACTGAAATACGGCAAGATTTAAGAGGTATTGCTTGATGGCTTTAGATTATTATGTTACATCTATTAAAATCAAAAATAGTTAGGATTTTTGTAGAAATACATATTGGGTACTGAATTTATTACATCCTCTTTTGGCTTACAATATTTTCAAAAGCACGTTTTTTGAATAGTTTTATTGATAATGACTTGTAACTAATTTGTATAAAATACAATATTAAAAAGCTACAGTTTTATCACTAAATATAAAAGTATTTTTTGAAAAAAGAAGAAAAGAGTTATTTTAAATAAGGAATTATACTGCCATATTTGGGTAAAAAAAGAGTCATATCATTCTTCAATTATAAAGTTTGATATGACTCTTTTTATTAATTGTTTACAACTTATAATTCTTTAGAATTGGTGCCTTAGTTTTGATATATTTATTGATTTATAGACTTATTCAAACTGTTGATAAAAATTTAATCCGTCTTTGAATGTTTTACCGACAATCTCTCCAAGTACACGATATGAACGCGATACTGAATCGAATGAAATCGGTTGCAATTTCCCAAAATCCACCTTGCCTTGTGTATCCAATATAGAATCGTCAGCCTGTACGTTGACGACCTCACCTACAACGTGCATTTCTCCCAGTGCTTCCTGCATTTCAACAACTTTACATTCAAGCGTCAGAGGATATTCGTCGATGATAGGCGCATCGACAAATTCGCTACGGATAATGTGAACTCCGGCTTTCTCGATTTTATTCACCTTGCACCCCGACACAAGACCAAAGTAGTCAGACAACACCAAAGTATCAACGGTGGCGATACTCAACGTGAATGCCTTTGCATGCTTCAGGTTTTCGGTGGTTTTATGATTCAGCGAGAGGTTCAATGCAACGTGATGATAACCGCATTGACCGCCCCATGCTACATTCATGGCATTGGGCGTACCTTGTTCGTCATAAGTTGCCACAATCAGTACGGGCAACGGAGCGACTACGGGTGTATTTCCTATATTCTTTTTCATCTCATTACCTCCATCCCATAAACATACGAGCCGTTTCCGCATCGTGATGATCGAAGAAAAGACTTTTGCCCGTATCGAGTGTGGCGATGGCAGTCATGTCCTCGTCGGAGAGCGAAAAGTCGAAAATATCGATATTCTGCTGCATCCATTCGATATGTGTCGATTTGGGGATGATGACTACACCACGTTGAATAAGCCAACGTAAGGCTACTTGTGCCACGCTCTTACCGTACTTGTGTCCTATTCCGGCAAGTAACGGATTCGTGAAAAAACTGTTCCGCCCTTCGGCAAACGGAGCCCATGACATGGTATGTGTACCGAACTCCTCCATGATTTTCTGCGCTTCAATCTGCTGGTCGAAGACATGTGTCTCGACTTGATTGACTGCCGGAACAATCCCCATATTGCTGGCAATGTCAATGAAGTGGTCGGGATAGAAATTACTTACCCCGATAGCACGGAGTTTACCTTCCTTATATGCTTCCTCCAACGCCCGGTATGCACCGTAACGGTCGCAGAAGGGCTGGTGCAGAAGCATCAGGTCGATGTAATCCGTCTGTAACTTGCGCAGGCTCTCGTCTATGGAATCCTTCGCTTTTTCGTAGCCATAGTTGGAAATCCACACTTTCGAGACAAGAAAAATCTCTTTACGGTCGATACCGCTTTTTTGCACGGCATTTCCTACACCCTCTTCGTTGTGATAGGCTTGTGCCGTGTCGATCATCCGATAGCCGACTTTCAGGGCATCGCTTACGCAGCGTTCGCATTCGGCAGGCGAAACTTGATAGACGCCGTAGCCCATCTGGGGCATTTCGACGCCGTTGTTTAATGTTACTTTATTCATTGAAATATCCATTTTTTAATTTCTTCTGATTTAGCAGGCAGACGAAGCCCCTTTCTGATTTTCAAAGCAGGATGACCTTTCTTTAGCGTGGCATCGGCTTCCGACATAGGGCTTTCGTAAGATGTGCAGAAAGGAAATATCACCTTGCCTTTCAGTTGTTCACCGTAATTGTCGAGAAAAGTACGGATAACAGCCGGTTCTTCGTGCCACCAAATGGGAAAACCGACAAATACCGTATCAACCTTTGCGAAGTCGATGTCGATCGGTTTAATAGCCGGTCGGAGCGACTGATTGATGTGTTCCTGTGTGCAACGGGATTGCTCGTTTACCCAATTGACATCTTCCGACGAATAGGGCTGTTCCGGTAAAAGCCTTATCATTCTGGCTCCCGTCACTTCAGCAATTTTCTTGGCTGCAAGTTCGGTGTTACCGGAATGTGTGAAATATACGATTACCGATTTCATGTTATTATCGGTTTTTGTTTGAGCTTGTACTGTACTGCTGCATGACATAGTTATAATTGCTGCCATTGCAATGATATATTTAAGTATGTGCATAACTTTACGATTATATATTACTTAATTACTCCAATCTCTTTAAGCCATGATGAAATGTTCTGTTCATTGATTCTTCCGCTTGTCAATCCTTCGCCTGTCAGGTGGTCGGCATCGGGAGTAAGTTCTACGATACGTGCCAGCGTTTCGTTACGGTAGGTCGAAGCATAGGTACAGAACGGAACGACGGTCTTTCCCTCGAAATCATAGCTTTCGGCAAAGGTACAAATAATCATCGGAGTCGTCCACCACCATACGGGGCAACCGATGAACACGGTATCATATTGTTCCCAGTTCTCCACTTCATCGGCGATGGCGGGACGGGCGTTATTATTCTTTTCTTCCTGAGCCATCTCCGTGCATTTGGTGTAGTCGGTAGGATAAGGTACTACCGGCTCAATACGGAAGATGTCTGCTCCTGTCTGACGGACGATTTCCTGTGCCATACGTTGGGTTGTGCCGCCCCAACTGAAATAGGCAACCAGAATCTTGCTGTCACCGCTCGGAGTATCGGGATCATCACCCGGTTCTTCAGGATTTTCCGGTTCATCGGGATTTTCGGGAGTGTCGTCCTCCCCATCATCGGGCGTTTCAGGAGTTTCGATTCCGGGCGTTTCGGGTTCAAGGTCTTCATCGGGTGAACAAGCACCGAATGTCACGACAGCCGCAGCCATCATCAGATAAATCAAATACTTTTTCATACTTACATTCACTACTGTCCCGTAAAAGTGGATAAATAGTTCTTTGAAATTATTGAAATATAGTCAATTACACGGTTTTTTG
>NZ_JBCODG010000108.1:0-9420 GCF_040928965.1 Bacteroides sp. 2201st1_D9_2201SCRN_220225
CCCAGAAATCCAATTTCTCGGAGAAGAAACCGGCTTGCAACAGATGAACACAGATAGTTATTGGATTCTAGACCCCGTGGATGGAACAACCAATCTCATACACGACTATCACCACAGCGTAGTATCATTGGCGCTTTGCCAACAAAATGAAATTGTATTAGGCATTGTCTATGACCCATACCATGATGAGGTTTTCTCTGCAGTCAAAGGAGAAGGTAGTTTCTTGAATGGCAAGCCTATCCATGTTTCCTCTGCCAAAAAACTGTCGGAAACTATCATCGGTATCGGAACTGCTAAAAGAGAACTGGCTAAAGAAAACTTTACTAGGTTTCTCAAGGTCTACGAAAACTCACAAGACATCCGAAGATTGGGGTCTGCGGCACTGGAACTAGCATATACAGCATGTGGCCGGCAAGGTGGATATTTTGAAGTGTATCTGAACCCTTGGGACTATGCTGCAGGCATACTTTTGGTAGAAGAGGCAGGAGGAAAGGTAACTGACTGGATTGGGAATAAGCTTAATCCCAGACAAGGAAACCAAGTAATCGGAACAAACGGAAATATCCATCAAGAACTTCTCAGAATATTATAATAAGAGATCCTTATTTTCAGTTTAATACAAGCTGCAAAAGAAAATCTATATTATGGCAAGCAATATTGAATTTGTAGAGTTTATATGCTATCAACTACAAGAGCTGGGGCATATCCGTTTTCGAAAGATGTTTGGGGACTATATGGTATATGTAAACGAAAAGCTGTTATTAATGTTGCAAAGATCAAAAAAGAAATAATTGTGGAGGATGTCCTCTTTTTCCTTGTTCGCACTTCGTGAATGACTCTTCTATATCTAAAGAAGAAAACGAGAAGAATCTAAAAAAGATGATTGACAATCTTTCGGAATTCAATCAATAGATTAAAGAATTTAAGCTAATACAAAGTAAGTACTCAGCACCCCCGTATTTTTACTCTCTGAAAGTTATTCTTAGTTTGCGCGAATTTAAAACGTGAAACAATGAAGAATTTTAGAGGAGAAAATACGGGGGCAGTATTAGGTATAGTTTTGTAAAAACGCTTTCTTTTACTACTATTTACTGAATGTCCCTATTTAGTATGCACATTTTTCAATGTATCCTTCCTGTTCATACACCCTACCATAGTGATGAATCATTCCAACCAACCCATTCAAACGTGAATCTATAATCTTCAGATTTTTATATCTAAGATATTGAGTGTCATACAGTCCCGTATTCCCAGATTTCAATCTTTCTTCAATATCTTCGGGAATAAGAAAACTCGCTCTGTCGCCCAAATATTTATAAAACTCTGATTGATATATACATATACTTGCCAGATCAAAATCTCCAAAATGTATATATCTATTAGGAATTTTGATAAGCCATTCCCTTAAATCTGCCGACTGGGGATATCTGGAAACAAACAAAACTTTATTATCTCCAAACAGATATTTCTGACTCCGTATACGACAGAAGTTCTCACCATTTTCCACTCCAACCACTCTCACGTCTGACGGTATATAAAATTCATCTGAATTTTTTTGATAAATCTTAGCCTCTTCTCCCCATACAG
Source organism: Bacteroides sp. 2201st1_D9_2201SCRN_220225 (assembly GCF_040928965.1). Taxonomy (NCBI): domain Bacteria; kingdom Pseudomonadati; phylum Bacteroidota; class Bacteroidia; order Bacteroidales; family Bacteroidaceae; genus Bacteroides; species Bacteroides sp. 2201st1_D9_2201SCRN_220225. The sequence continues at coordinate 1,588 of NZ_JBCODG010000108.1, forward strand.
GTTAAGTCCTCTTGATCCATCAACCGGTGCCGCTAATGGAGAAATATTAAGACCTTTCTTCAAGAAGACCTGATTATACATAAAATAGGATAACCTGCGTCTGGCATCCCATGCCAATCTACCAATTTCCTCACCCCAAAGGATTACTTTTAACGACTGTACCATAATTTATCCTATTTAGAATTTCTGACACGCTGTACTTTTTTATCATCCCTACGCATCAGGTAAGGAGATTCGGGCAACTCCGGAAGAAGATTGTCTATAGTGCTAATCTGCCCGACCACTTTCAACAACACAATAAATGTTGACAACGAAATATTACCTGCTATACCATTCTCGAATTTGTGGATGGTTGTAAGTCCAATACCGGATTGCTCAGAAACATCTTTCTAAGTAAGATTGCAACGAATTCTATATTTTTTAAATCTGTTACCTAATAGCCTTACAAGCTCAGGCGTGGAGTATTCATAGAAATCTACCATATAAACCGCATTTATGTATTATTATAATGATAGTTACATATATTTCCAAGCATTAATCTTCAATATTATAAAGATTATAAATACGAAACTATGCAATTTCTGAGAATAAAACTAATTTTTATATGAAAACTTATCGTCAGATTCATAGTAACTGATTATAAATCCTATATTTTGTATTTGTTATATGTCCAATTTCGCTATTTTCCTCATAAAGTTTTTCGGGAAAAGCATTTTCCATCGCGGAACATCCTTTCCGGTGTTATGCCTGCTGGTATGTACATGTCCGAAAAGCTACCATGTACCACAGTAAGCTCCTCCATAACAAAGGAAGGGACAATGGTTCAGATAAATTTTCTGTTTATCTACTTCAATATGCATCTGCATCGTTATCTGTTCAAAGTACTTCGTATAATTCTGCCTGAGATTCTTAATATCATGATTACCAGCTATAAGATATATTTTCCCATTCAATCTGCATCGGTAAGATTATCACTTATACCTTCTACCATCATTACCAAATTCCTCCACCCCAATGCATAATACCTAGTTTTGCTGTTATAGGATGACAAGTGGAGCATACTCTTTTCCAAACGTTTACATAGAGTACCACACCTCCGTTTTCAGCATGAAGAAGTTTCATGTCTTTTTTGATTGCAAAGCAACTGAGGATTCCCTAACTGTACAATGTGTACTTTATCGGATACTTACATACAATTTGAACATATTGCAGTATTTTATTCCCAACCATATATTTTTTCCTGTGCAACATAAATTCCCTGCAAAATCATCCGTCATACAATAAATCTCTGTAACTTTAGCCGCTGATAACATAGCAGTAAACGTTTAAATGTTACAATCCGGCACTATAAACTTAACATTTTATTGCTATCTTATTTATTCTCAATGAAAAGCTTATACTCTAACACCATATTATGTTAGAGTATAAAACACAAGAGAAACGATATTCTTCGGGTCTAACCCCGTTTTTATATCGAACTCGGTTATGAGAGTAACCATAGATTGCGCATATTCTTGCACAGCTATGAGTCAAACTTAACAATTGAAGTCTGTTAAACTAAAAGCAAAAAATGAAAGGTTCGGTAAATATCAGTGACTATTTCTACGGCGCAAAGACACAGTTTATTATACCCCTCTACCAGCGTAAGTATGCATGGCAGAAAAAGCATTGTGTACGTTTATTTGAAGATCTGATAAAAATTCATAAAGAAGAATTGCAAAGCCATTTTTTCGGAAGTATTGTTGCAACAAAAGCCAGCGAGGTTGAAGACGATTTGCTGATTATCGATGGTCAGCAGCGTATCACAACTTTATCGCTCCTGATTCTGGCCGCTTTCAATGCAGTTGCCAATGGCGATATGCAACCTGGCAATGAAGATATTGAGGAAGTAAGGAAAAACTATCTCTATGCCATAAGAAAAAGAATTGACAGACAGATAAAACTGCGCCCGATTGAAGGAGATATCGAAGCATATGATGCACTGTTTACCAACAATTCAGATGATTTCATCAAGAATACAGGCATTACTGCAAACTACGAACTTTTTTACCAATTAATTCAGATAAGCAACCTCACTTTTGAGGAGCTTATTAAAGCCATCGAGAAACTGGAAGTGATTGATATTCGTTTGGAAGCGAAAGATAATCCACAGTTGATTTTTGAATCTCTAAACTCGTGCGGCAAAGACCTTGAAGAGGCAGATAAGGTACGCAACTACCTGCTCATGTCACTTTCTTCCAAGAAGCAGGAAGACTACTACCATGCCTACTGGAGCAAAATAGAAAAACTGACAGATGGAGAGCCGACAATGTTTATCCGTGATTATCTGACACTAAAGAAAGGCACGATCAGCAATATTGAGGACTTATATTTTGACTTCAAATCATACGATATGAAGTCTCACATCGACCGTCAAGTCCTCCTTGAAGACATGTTGAAGTTTGCCAAATATTATCGGCAGATACTCAAAGGCGAAACCAGCCATGCCCGTCTCAACCGCAAGCTGAAACAGATTGCAACCATAGAATCTCTTGTACACCTGCCCTACCTGTTGTCATTCTTTGACTATGCGTCAACGAATAACCTGAACGAAACCGAACAGTATGAAGTATTGGACACAATCGAAAACTACTGGGCCCGCCGGATTATCTGCAACTACCCTGCAAATGCGCTTCAAAAGATGTTTGCTACTCTCCATAATGATATTTTGAAGATATACAAACGCCATAAGGAAAGAGATGCCGAGTTACTTCTACCGTACTCTCAGATCCTCAAATTCATTTTGCTCAGGAAACAAGGAACCGTATCATTTCCAAACGACAACGATGTTAAATCAGCCTTTCCAACCAGACAGATTTATCGTATTCCAAGCAACTATAAGTTCTTCCTGTTCGAACGTATGGAAAATGAAAACAGTCCGGAGGCAAATGATACAATCGTAAAAAAAATGAAGGACGGCATATTCACCATAGAACACATCATGCCTCAGACACTAACACCTCAGTGGAAAGAAGAACTGGGAGAAAACTGGCAGCAGATATATGACACCTATCTCCACACTTTTGCCAACCTAACCCTTACCGGATTCAATACGTCATACAGCAACCACTCGTTTCAGGAGAAAAAGGACGGATACACAGACCGCAAAGGAAACAAGATTAACGGTTTTAAAAACTCGGCTTTCTGTTTGTCAAACTATCTAAAACAATGTTCTAAATGGACTATTGACGAGATTAAAGAAAGACAACAGATTCTTCTTGAAAACTTCCTCCGGCTATGGCCGATGATAAAGACGGAATATGTTCCACTGGAAAAGGAATATGAGTTGGTTTCATTTGACGACGACGAATATGAACTGAGTTGGCGGCAAATCATCGGTTATCGCTACAGAAACGAACGGCATGCAGTCTCAAACTGGGTGGAAATGCTGGTACAAGTCTGCAAACTCATATACAATGAAAGTCCTTCTACAATGACCTATGTAGCCGGTAAGAATTACTGGATACATGCTTCCGAGGCCAAAGGAAGAAGCAAAGTGGCAGAACATTGTTACGTTCATACTTCTTGCAGTACAAACACCAAACGCAATATCTTGAACTACTTATTTAAAGAATGCGAGATACCGGCAAGCATTCTTGAATTTGAGCTGGTTCCACTGGCAGATAAAGTTATGGACTCCAATGAAGAGTAATTCTTTTTCATTGTTTGATTTTAATCCCGATTCACGAAAACGCATCAAAAACAATAACAAAAAAGAAACAGCTACATGCCCATCATCGAAATATCATCCCTATCCCACCCCGGAGTGGAAATTTTCAGCACGCTTACCGAAGCTCAGCTACGTAATCGCATCGAACCTACCAAAGGCATCTTCATTGCGGAAAGTCCCAAAGTCATTTCCGTTGCCATTGATGCAGGATATAAACCTCTGGCACTCCTATGCGAACAGAAACACATTACGGGTGATGCCGCAACTATCATTGGGCGCAGCGGAGACATTCCGGTCTATACAGGAACAAGGGAGTTGCTTGCCACGCTTACCGGATATACCCTGACCCGCGGCGTCCTTTGCGCCATGCGTCGCCCCACGCCACTCAGCCTTGAGGAAGTATGCCGGGAAGCCCGGCGTATCGTAGTGATAGACGGCGTGGTCGATACAACCAACATAGGAGCAATCTTCCGTTCGGCTGCCGCTCTCGGCATAGATGCCGTGCTGCTCACCCCCACCTCTTGCGACCCGCTCAACCGGCGTGCGGTCAGGGTATCCATGGGGTCGGTATTCCTCGTACCATGGACTTGGTTGGACGCTCCCATCGGCAAACTGAACGACTTAGGTTTCCGCACGGCAGCTATGGCGCTTACCGACAACTCCATACCTATCGACAATCCTGCCTTGACCGCCGAACCTAAGCTGGCTATCATAATGGGTACCGAAGGAGACGGACTGTCACGCGAAACCATTGCCGGGAGCGACTACGTAGTCCGCATCCCCATGTCGCACGGCGTCGACTCGCTTAATGTAGCTGCCGCTGCTGCCGTAGCTTTCTGGCAACTTCGCACACCAGCTTCCGGAAAATAAAACAGGAAAATAAAGCCTGAAGCTTGTTTTTATTTTCCCGCTATCGCCACTTTAATCACCCCGTCCAGCCTGTTTTCGAATACGCGGTATGCTTCTTCGATTTTTGTCAGGGGAAAACGGTGCGTGATAAGCGGCGTGGTATCAATCTTTCCCGCCTCTATCAAACGGAGAATCTCGGCACAATCGCATCCATCCACTCCACCGGTCTTGAAAGTCAGATTCTTACCATACATATCGGGCAAAGGAAGTATTTGAGGCTTATCATAAAGCGCCACAACCGTAACCACCGCATTGGGACGGGCACATTCCCACGCCAGGCGGAAAGTGTCTCCGGCTCCTGCCACTTCCAACACGACATCAGCGCCTCCGTGATCGCTGTTACGAAGTACAAACTCCTTACACTCTTCCGGCTCCGTCACCAATACATCAGGATAATGTTCACGGATAAACCGAATTCTTTCAGAGGACTTTTCACAAACAATGATACGCTTCGGTTTCTTCAGCATCACGCAAAGCAAAGTACATATCCCCGTAGGACCTGCTCCTATGACAAGAACCGTATCCTCCCCGGAAATCTCCGAAATGCGTGCCGCCCAAAATCCCGTAGCCAGCACATCACCTACAAAAAGCGCCTGTTCATCGTTCACCGAATCGGGAATGCGGTTCAATCCCCGGTCGGCATAAGGAACCCTGACATACTCCGCCTGGCCGCCGTCAATACGGCATCCTAATGCCCAACCACCATTCACATCCGTACAGTTATTCACATATCCGTGTTGGCAGAAAAAACACTCACCGCAAAAAGTCTCAACATTGACGGTAACCCTGTCGCCTGGTTTGACCGAAGTAACACGACTCCCAACCTGTTCAACAACGCCCACCATTTCATGCCCTACCGTTATTCCCGGAACAGCACGCGGCACACTGCCATGTTTGATATGCAAATCACTGGTACAGATGCTACCAAGTGTCACGCGGACAATAGCGTCGCGAGAGTCCTTCAATTCGGGCTTTGGCTTGTCCAACAGACCGAATCTTCCATGTTCGATGTATGTATATGCAAGCATAATATCTTTCCTTAATAATCAGTTTCTGTTTTTTTGCGAATATAAACATAACATTTTGATAAAAGAGCAATAATAGATTTTTTTATAAACACCTCACACCTATATAAGAATGGTTACATTTGCAGTTTCTGCTCTTCACTGAGATTAAACTACAAGAACGACAGGAGAGGCAAGGAATAAAATCATAACTCTATTTCATTGTCTATTAAACAAAAAGTTGAAGTAAATGAGTAATTTACCTCAGCTTTTTGTACCTTTGCTCACTATATATATGTTTTAAAAACATGGATGAAAAATTAGTCGATAAAGAATATTTACTTGAGAAATTGCCCGGCAAGTACGGTTGGACATATACGATTATTCCTGAAATTAGGCCAGACCCCAATGCCCCGTTCAATTGGGTGAAAGTACGAGGAACAATTGACAGTTATCAAATCAAAGATTACCGTTTAATGCCATCTGGGGATGTAATGCCATCTGGAAAGGGGGTTCTGTTTCTGGCTGTCAATGCTGAAATCCGCAAAAAGATACAGAAACAGGCAGGAGATTATGTCCACATTGTTTTATATCCAGACAACGAACCAATAGAAATCCCGAAAGAATTTTTGTTGTGCTTACAAGATGACATCGTAGCTTTGCAGTTTTTTAATTCGCTCATTGAAAGCGAACAATACAAATACATCAGGTGGATATATTCGGCAAAGGGAGAGCAGACCAGAGTTGACAGGATTGCCAAAACAGTAACCAAACTTGCAAACCGCAAGAAATTTGCAGACAAAGAATAATGATTACTATAAACCCAAATGCACAAGCTTCTATTTTAATAGATGAGCCTACAATAAGTGCTGGCGAAAAAATACTATCTTTCTTTTTTCTCGTCAGCACTATTTTTGTACTTTTACAGTGAACAAAAGAGTTATTTTGAAAGCAATGCAAAGCAGAGCGCAGAAATGAGTACAAGTCATTACCTCAAATTCCATTAGCCACTCAAACTGCTTTTATTTGAACAAGTTAGCTTTTCTTTCCAAGATTATAATAAACATTTTTGATAAAAGAGCAATAATAGATTTTTTTATAAACATCTCACGCCTAATTAAGAATAAGAATGGCTACATTTGCAGATAGTTATCAGAGTCCTCACATAAACCGCAATTCATAATGAAAGAAAAAGAACTTGCATTTTCAGATGTTCCCAATAATTTCCTATGGTGTATCAACCGGCAATGCAGTAAAGCAGAAACTTGCCTCAGGCAATTGGCAGAAAGGCTTTCGCCGGAAGAGCTTATATCTTGCAGTGCCATCAATCCCAAGCATTTAGCCAAGTTCAAGAATGAGTGCCCTTACTTTTGCTCCAATAAGCAGGTGAGGTATGCCAGAGGCTTTCTCGGGATTCTGGAAAACCTCACCTCCAAACAAACACACTTCTTCATCAACCGGGTCATCAGTAATTCCAGCCGCCGTACCTACTATCGTGTCCGCAATGGCGAACGGGCATTATCTCCTGCCGAGCAACAAAATATCATAAACATACTCAAAGAGTGCGGAGTAACTTTCTCCATTGAATTCGATTCTTACTTTGAAGATTATTATTGGAGCAATACATTATGACATGCCAACCTTTGCCTTTTAATAGGCAAGGTTGTGCCTATTAAAAGGCACATTTGTGCCAGCTAAGTGGCACAACATTTAGAATATAGCCTCATGATACCTGAGGGTTTTATGTATTAAGAAGAAACAAAAGAGTAAAAGAGAACAGGCTATTTACCATATATTTCCTTATCTTTCCTCTAAAAAACAAATAAGACCACCTCCCTCTCTTTCGGCTTGACAGAGGTATCATTCTTTTTGGCATGTGTTGTTATGGGAGACTACTCTGTTTAGTCTCCTGTTTTATATTACTTTCCTCTTCGAACTCAAAGTTCAGACTGGCTTTCAATTCTTTATTGATTTCTCAGACAGTTTGCAAAACGGAGTTTACTCTACCACAAAGATACGGTCCTTTTCATCAATAAAGTTTAAGTTTATGCTGCTTGTATTCTTCTTTTATATTCTGGATTGAAAGCCTCTTTTTTTGATAACATATTCCAAATCAGAACAAGTAACTTCCTTGCAACTGCAATTAGTGCTTTTTGTTTGCTTTTTCCTCGTGCCAATAATCGTTGATACATTTTCATGAACCTACTGTCT
>NZ_JBCODG010000109.1:0-9365 GCF_040928965.1 Bacteroides sp. 2201st1_D9_2201SCRN_220225
CGCTTACCATTCACACGAATAATGTTCTCAGGTGTAAGCTGGCAGAAATCGGAATAGCGCAGTCCGGTATAGCAACAAAACAAGAAAGCATCGAGTACATGGCGAAGCCTTTTGTCGGAGACCAGCAAGTTCTCCAGCCTCCTCAACTCATTCAGGGTTAGGAACTCTTTTCGCCCCTTCTCTTGCTTTATCTTGAATTTCCTGAAAGGATAAGCATCAGAGGGAATATAACCCTGATTAATGGCTTCACTCACCAAGGTACGAAGCTGCCGGAGATGTTTGGCTATCGTATTGACACTATTTCCCTTCTCTTTCAAATGCACTTCAAAATCCCTTAAAAAAGTATAGGTAATGTCTTTGAAATCAAATCCAGGACGGAACTCCTGAAGTACGGTTATCGTTGTCAGAAGGTTTTCCTTGGTACTTCTTTTACGGTCGGATTCCTGCACATAGGTTTTGGCAAATACGGGGGAAGTGACATTGACCGGCTTGTCTTTCTTTATCGCATCTTTAAGTAGTGATAGCGTTACCGGAATGCCGCGTTTCCATAGGGATAGCTCAATGGCTTGCAAGTGTAAAATAAATATGCCCCATCCATCACCGGACAGAGCATGTTGACAGTTGTTCTATTGTATAAAAAGAGAGCATTTCGATGGCACAAAGATAATACGAAATCAGGATATATATTTTTATCAGTTTGTCCTTGAGAGTCATGTGTATTATCTGTATTTTGCCAATGAAATACCTTGCAGTTCATATGTTTATTCTGAAGGAGCTTTCTGTCTGTAATGGGATGGGAAGCTCTTCTTCATTTCTTGATTGGAAGATAACTAATGAAAAACTGTTACCTCCTATTTTTCAATGTACATTCTAATATATATAGAGAAGTAAAAAATAGGGGGTGATATGATAAATAAATGAGGATATAGAAGAGTAGACCAGCTTCGCAGTCTACTAAAGTGAGGAAAAAAAATAAAAACATCCTTTCTTTCTTCCACTTTGGAGGGTACGAAGTAACCTCTCTTATCAATCTCTCATTAACACCTACCATAGCCCCTTCAATCAATTTCAGCGTTCTCTTGCTCCTTGGGTTATTTCTTGTTCACCCAGACCGGAAAGAATATAGAAACTGTAAACATCCCGAATCCCTTTCCAAATCTCCGGCCTGTACTTACATTTTCAGTATCCCCCCATCTTCATCGGATAAACTTCACCGAAAAATCTGATTACATCAAAACGACTGCCGGACAAATTCATTAGGCCATCATCCACATATTCTCCCCACTTCAACTTACACACATAAAAACTGCCGTCTGACAAAACCCCGAAATCCTTAGATGTGTGATTTTAACAAATGTTCAATTCAAAAATGAAAGAACCATGAAAGAAGAAACAAGAAAAATTTTGGAAAAGGCCCAGGCAGGTGATGCCGAGGCCCAGTATTTAACCGGTCTGTATTATGAGGATAAGGGGGATGTCAATGAGGCTTTCCAGTGGTATAACCATTCGGCGATGCAGGGATTCGTGTATGGAATCAACGCCGTTGCCATATATTACCTGAAAGGGATAGCTGTAAAGCGTGATGTGAGCAGGGCAATCGCTCTTCTGGAAAGTATCGCGGAAAAGGAACCCACAGCCAAAGCCAATCTGGGGCATATATACCTGGAAGGGGAAGGATGTCCGCAGGATATACAGAAAGGCATCGGGTTATTCAGGCAGGCTGCGGATTCAGGTGACGGACTGTCGGCTTTCACAATGGGACATATACGCCTCAAAGGGTTGTATGGAACTCCCGTAATGTACAAGGAAGCGACAGGATGGTTCGAGAAGGCCTATGAACTGGGGATATACGACAGTGTGGATTTCCTCTGTGACCTGTATGAAGGTCTGTATTCACGAGGCATGAAAGACATCAGGAAATACAGGTTATGGTCGGATGTCAGAAAAAGCCTTGAAAAAAGAGGTTCCCGTACTAGTCTGGCAATGCCATCATCCGCAAAGGGAGGCAATGTACCGGTATTCGAGGAGACAAACGGCAGACAGTACATCATCATCGGTGGGGAGAAGGCTTATGTCGATCTCCTCGTTGCGGAGACATTCCTGGTCAATCCTGATCCGAAGAGCTATACGGAAGTGGAGCATATTGACGGTGACATGTCCAACAATGCGGCTGATAATCTACGTTGGATAAAGAAGTAATATCAAGCAGTTTATTATGAAAGTAACATTGACAGAAAAGATTAATTGGACAAAGTACAATCTGATTTATCCGGGATTGGGTGATATTATACAGATGATTCGTACGGGAGACATGCAATTACATGACAATGAGTTTGATGGCTATACATTGAAGCAGGCAATAGAGCATATCAGGAGTGTAGCTCCGGGTGATAGGCAGAAATGGAAAGCCAGACTCCTGCCCGCTGTTGCCTATAACGGTACATTCAGGGAACTCAGCAGTGCGGGGCTGATTGAATACTCGTGTGTGACGGCATTGGATTTTGACCATATAGCAACACCGGATGAAATGATCTGGTTACGAAACAAGCTGATGATAACCGAATGTGTCCTGAGTGTTTTTGTTACACCCAGTGGAAATGGACTGAAAGCTTTGGTTTTGCATGACAATACAGATCCGGCCAGACATGGGGATTTATATGAGCAGTTACTAAACAAGTTCTATGTGGCTGACAGGAATGATTTAGGCTGTAAAGACCTTGCACGCAGAAATTATCTGAGCTACGATCCGGACATATGGGTCAATCCAAATCCTGAACCGTCGTACCCTTATGTCCCCACCATAAAGCCACAGGTACAGATGCCACAATCATCCGGGACAAGAACAGTGTCGGACAAAAGCATCATCAGCATCATGAATTCCCACTGGAAGAGGAATAATCCTGAATATTGGGAAAAAGGCAACAGGGGAAACTGCATCTTCAGGTTAGCCTGCTGGATGTGCAAATGGGGTGTTGACGAGGAATTGGCTACTGAGTATTTCACTGATGGTTGGGAAGATGACACAATGGATGAAAAGGAAATCAGAAGCCATGTGGGCAATGCCTATAAGACCGAAGAGAAGAACTTCGGAACATTGATATTTACAATACACTGATTTAATTAACCCTTTAAAAAAACAATTATGGCACTGACAAAAAGCCGGGGTAACATGTATCCTTTTGTTACCCATACGTGGAATGCGATAAAAGGGATATGTTTTCATGACTGCCCCTATTGTTACATGAAGAAATTCGATGGTCTGCTTCCTATACGGTTTGATCCCAAGGAACTGGAAGTAAACCTGGGTGAAGGCAATTTCATTTTCGTAGGCAGCGGAACGGATGCCTGGGCTTTCGATATACCTTCGGACTGGATTACCCGGTTCCTGGATTATTGTAACCAGTTTGATAACAACTATCTTTTCCAGTCCAAGGACCCTTCACGTTTTCTGGAGTTCATAGGTCATCCGGTAATGCGGAAATCGGTTTTGTGTACGACCCTAGAAACCAATGTCTTTTATCCGGATATCGTAAGGCATGCTCCAAATACCCGTAAACGTGCCAAAGCCATGCAAAAACTGGCGAACCTTGGAATGAGAACCTATGTGACCTGTGAACCTCTGATACAATTCGACTTGTTCGAAATGGTTGAACTTGTCAGGATGTGTTCCCCTGTACAGGTCAATATCGGCAGGAACTCACGACAGGACATTACCCTTCCCGAACCGACAAGGAATGAAGTGCAGGCATTGATAACCGAACTTCAGAAATTTACCAGAGTGGTAGTCAAATCCAATGCCAAGTGCTGGATTTGATAATGTCCTGACTGATTGGAAAGATAAAGGAGATGCTGCATAAGCTCTCCTTTAAAATTTCATCAAAGCCGATAAAGAATCCATATGTCAAGGATACAGGTAAAAAATATTGTAAAATGCTACCTTATGAGTTAACCGAAGGCAAGTTAATTATACATATACTGCATATTTTATTATAATACCCACTCAGGCGGCGTTGGCCTACAACAAACGAAAGAGAAATAAAATATGATGACGGAATGCAACTTTTTTTCCTGAAATGAGTAATATTACTTAAAAGAAATAGATTGTATAAGGAAAAATATTGATGCATTCTGTTGACTCACCCAATACGGAATAAGTGACATAAAAATATTGCATGATACCTCGTCCGATGGTATGCAGCCTAAAGTTACCAATATCATCACAATACTCCCTTCATAACCTTTGATGGTATTGTACGGGTATTTTGGAGTAACGTTACAATCGGATAGAGACAGGATGTTTCTATTTTTTTTTCTGCATAGTGAAGGGCAGGAAAGATCAGTGCCTGTAAAACCCGGGAGAAAAGCCGTATATCATCTCCCGGCAGTCTTTGGCACTTTGTTCTTTTGCCCCTTGAATATCTTTTTGCTGTTTATATATCAAAGTTGGTTATAGTTGGTGATAGGGATAGAAATTGTATACACCCCTCTTACCGAATACACAGAAGATAGTGTATGATTTAGCCGGCAATACATATTTCCCACTTCCACTTTAATCTCCGGACAATAGCCATAAATGAAGATGATGTATCCGCTAAGTTCCTGTCGATAGTCAACCGAAGGCAGGTTATATGATATACTATACAACTATATAATAATAACCCACTCAGGCGGCGTGAGCCTACAACAAACGAAAGAAGAAAGAGATACAATAATTAAGTGCAACTTTTTTCCTTAAAATGAGAGATTTTACTTAAAAGAAATAGATTGCATAAGGAAAAATATTGATGCGTTCCGTTTACTCATCGAAGTGTAAAAAGGGTATATAAAAACATTGCAAACCTTTATATATGAAATGAGTATAAAGAAAAATAAAACAATTATGGATAATAAAATAAATAATATGATATCAATTAGTATGCCTAAAGGTTGCAGGTACATGAGTGATTATGAAAATCTCTTGAATGGAGAATTGCCGTTGGATGGAAAGTTTATCCTGAACAAGACTGTAACCGGTTGTGGTGGTACATCCCTGTTTCTAAACTCAGACTTTCCGGTAGTGATAATTTCGCCTCGACTTCAGGTGTTGAAAGAGAAGCACAGACAATATCCCGACAGTTTCCATTTCCATGTCCCATTGTGTAGTAACAGAGGGCAGGCAATAATCCAAATGATGCGGGATCTTGATTCGTACCTGGACTCTCATCATGGAAGCACACCTTTTACCCCTTTGCCAATGCGGCCTGCCAAGATACTGGTTACCCTGGATTCATCGGACAAGGTTCTTGGTGTCCTTAGAGGAAATAATATGCTGGATTCATGCTTCTTTGTGGTCGATGAGTTCCAGTGTCTGATGGGTGACGCGACATTCAAGGGGAGTACGGACATGAATTTCCTCATCCGGCTTGACAATGAAGTAAAACGTATCTGTTACTTGTCCGCTACACCTATCCCTGACATTTACCTTGACTACATACCTCAATTCGCCAGTATTCCCTACTATAAACTGGAATGGGACCCTGATGTGATTGTGGAGCCGACATTGAAGGAGAGGCAAATGAGAAATGGTGAGACTGCGGAGAAACTGTGTGGGGAACTGATACAACGTTACAGAAGGGACGGATATTTTGAAAGGAAAATAGTGAACGGAAATATAGTCTGTTCCCGTGAAGCCTGCATATTTCTCAATGAGGTCAAGTCAATCATAAGAATAATCGGGCAAAACAATCTGAAGCCGGATGAGGTGACTATCCTGTGTTCTGAAAGCCAGTCCTCAAAACTGCCTAAAGGATTCACGATAGGCGGATTGGATACGGACAGGAACAAGCCTAAGAATAAACCTTTCACTTTCTGCACGAAGTCATCTTTTGAAGGTGTGGATTTCTACTCGGACAATGCAAGCACCTATATCTTCATCAATGCAGGGAAGGAGTGGCAGACCCTTGACATCATGTTGGATATACCCCAAATCCTCGGCAGACAGAGGCTTGATACAAATCCTTTCCGTCATGATGCCACGATATATTACAAGACCTACCCTTCCACCATGACGGAAGCGGAGTTTGAGCAGAAGCAGAAGACGATGGAGCGGAATACGTATAGGATTCTTGACACTTTCAACAATGCCCCGGAGGAAGTCAAGACTTTATTGGTACAACTTTATAGAGACAAGGCATCGGAGAAGAAGTTTACGGATGATTATGTTGACCTCATACAGGAGAACGGGCAAACGACGATAAGTTACAATCATCTGGTAATGGCGGCAATGTGGAACAGGTGGTACCAGAGAAGTTACTATTATAACAATTCCTGCCAACTGTTGACAAGCATTCAGTCTGCGGTTGGGATGCGGAAGAAGCCGGCAGAGGTGAAGCAGTTCGAGCAGTGGTATTATAATGCACCCGACAAGGACAGGCTTGCAGGATATGCGAATTTCAGAAACCGATATCCGCAATACGATTCACTACTCTTGCAAAATCCGTTCATTGATTTCAGATTTCACGGGTGGTATGGAACTCTTGGTTATGATACCCTGTCAAGTCTTGGTTTTCGTGAGGCTGATGTTGAGGATGCCTATAATGTTCTTTGTGCACAGGCTCCGATAAGTGAGGTTTGCAGACAGGAGTTCGTTCCCGGTATGCTCTATTCCAAACAGGAGGTAAAGGTCAAGTTACAGAAGATATACGACAACTTGGGACTTGTCGGGAAAACAGCCAAGGCAACGGAACTGGCACAATACCTTCCTGTTCGTGAAAGGCAGAAATTGAATGAAGAAGGTAAACGAGTATTCTTTATCGAGATTCTGAATATATAAACAATGACATGGCAGTACGTTCATATAATAATGGACAGTACTGCTTTTTTTTCATTAATTGCCATATATGCCGGTTCGATGGCAATTGGTTAAAAGTGGGATGAGATTATCTGCAAAAATGGAATTCTCCCCATATAGGTATTTACGATTGTCTTTAGAAAACAATCCGACTGTTTCAAGGAAATCGGAATTGTCCAGTTCTATGTCTGACTGCAAAATCATTTGATTTTCAGAAGACTGATGTCGGTCATCTTTTTGTATCACAAGCCTCATATTGGATAAAGAAAGATGGCAGTTTATTTGTAAGTACAGAAATAAGTACCTATATTTGTACTGTACTATAAAGTGAAAGATTATGAGAACAGCAAACTATTCTGAATTAAGAAACAATCTGAAGGCTTATCTTGATGGAGTAATCAATGACAGCGAGCCGTTATTGGTACACCGTGCAGGCAATGAGAGCGTGGTGGTTATTTCCCTGGAAGAATACAATTCAATCAAGGAAACGGAATATATTATGAAATCTCCCGCAATGATGGACATAATACGTAAAGGAGAGCGGGAAATTAAAAATGGTGAAGGGAAAACCGTCAATGTCGATGAGTTATGGAAATAGTGTTTCTTGAACAGGCGGAGAAAGACAGGGAATATTGGAAAAGGACAGGGAATAAGGTTATAATGAACAAGATAACAGCCCTGCTGAAAGATATTGCTGCACATCCGTACACCGGAATAGGGAAACCGGAACCCTTGAAATATGAGCTGGCAGGATATTGGTCCCGCCGCATCAACGCCGAACACAGGATTATCTACTCTGTACATGATAATATAGTGACTGTGTATGTTCTTTCCATGAGATACCACTACGTAAAATGACTCCATTCATATACAAGTCTACAACGGATAAGAGAAACAAAACTCTATTATCGGTGCTTGAACAATAGGGCTTCATTGTCCGTATATCACATGAATAATGGTATGCGAGAGTTAACTGGAAGCCCATTGTACCATACTGTTACTATAATTAATAATAATACTCACTCAAGCGGCGTAAGCCTACAACTGACGAAGAAAAAAAGATATGTAATGTTTTATGCAACTTTTTTTCTTAAAATGAGGAATATACCTTAAAGAGAGTATGGTTTCCAGTTAAAAAAATTAATTGCGTTCCGTTAACCTGTCTGATACCAATTATGGTAATCAGAAATGTTGCAAGATGTATTATGCCGGTCTCCATTATAATCCGTCATCATAGTAACCAGTTGTAATACCAGCCATGTGGAGTTTCGGGCAATCGGATTCAGAAGTGACGGTTTGGGTATCTTTATCGTTAAGGGCAATTCGGTTCAGTGCCTATATATCCGGGAAATTATGATATATATTTGCTCTCCCGATAAACCAAGGCACTTCAGTTTTTTGCCCGATGTGTATGTGATGGATAAGCCGGATGATTATAGTTGGTTATAGTAACATCAGACATACAATAAAGAGCAACCGGTAACAGATATCTTGTTGCCTGTAGTTTACTTTGGTTGGTGACAGCTGGTTTCAGTTGGCAATATGGTGTGTAGGACCTGGCAATATTGTTACTCAGATACGAGAAAGACAGCGAAGGATAGTATCAGTTTCTTTCTCCTTATACTGGATAATATCTGTCATTCAGTGGGTAAAACCAAGGTGTGAAGTAACATGAGAAATAGGTGTGAACTAATTTATATATTTGTCTCTTGATTCATAGCTAATTACACAAGAATGGGAAGTGTGAACTTTAATTATGCAAATAGACTGAATCCCTTGAAGTATAATATTCCCATATTTTATCATCGGTTCACAGCTATAAAGACTAAGACGGTAAAAAGTCTTAAATCTGGGAATGATGAAGAATGAATACGGGTAACAGTAAAGAGTGCCTGAATAATAAACGGGAGGTAATATACAACTCTTCTCCCGATACGCCCAGGCACTTTGATTTCTTGCCCGTTCATATCTCCCGGCCTTGTAAAATGTTAGACAGGTATAGGGGTGAAAAGCTGAGAGACATACGCATTGTTATCACTCAGACGACAAGAATATAACGACTTTTTGTTGCGGTGTTGTTACTTTCGGGTTTATATTGATCACTGCGGCAACATTGACCTCTCCTGACCGAATATTTATAGCCTCGACGAATGAACCGGAAAAAGACAGACCGTTGTACAGTTTATTTTATATCAGTTGTAATATATTTTGCTCAATTAACCTTGGTGTGAATTTACAGCGGTACACAAACAGATTGCCTATTTTATCGCATTCATGTTATATACAGGAGTCCAGTTTTTTTACATACTTCAACATGTGGCTTTATACTTGATTTTACTGTTTTATATTTGATTTTACACCTCTATTTTAGTACATTTTACACCCCATTTCAGTATACTTTACACCTCTTGACAGTACATTCTACACCCCCTTAGTTTATGTAAATATGCTCATAAAATGAAGGTGTGTCAAAATGCACACCTTCATTATTTTACGTACAAAGCCCCGACTTTCACAAGCTGGGGCTTTGTTATTA
>NZ_JBCODG010000110.1:0-9150 GCF_040928965.1 Bacteroides sp. 2201st1_D9_2201SCRN_220225
TGTGCGGGTTTCATAAAACAAAGGTAAGCAAAGATAGCTAATTTTAAAACTTACCAACCAGATATTTCCGCTGAGCCACAATTGCCCAAAGTATAAAACCTAAATACATGATATATTCAATTATTTGTTAATGGAATTGGATTACAAAATTAAACACAAAACGTAGGGATACAAACCAATTGCCGATAATTTTATAATACCCGCCAGCCGTATTACTGGCGGGGCATCATAACGTGATTTCGCTGGTCGAACCTCAACGTGCGTCTATGCTTGTTTACGTGGCAATAATATCCCTAATATTTTGTCTGAAATTCTCTAATTTTTTCTTCTTACTGTACAGTACTCTACTGAATGCCAACGAAAGTAATACAATTATTATTCATATCATAATTAGCTATGATATTTTTGTTTAAACTTTTAAGATTGAATTCGGGTTTAGACGGTTTTGAATTGCATTTCCTTATAGCCATAGGGGTAAGTAATCCCATGATTTCCCGTTTCTCTTGTTCTATTGATGCAATAACGTCCCTAAGCCGTTTTTGAAGTTCTTCCATTGTCATTTTCTTGTATGGTGGGTACGGTTGAAACATACCCACCGGGTTAACTATCCAATCTTTATCAAATTCGCTATCTTACAACTTCTAAAGGCTTGTTTCTCATTATCGTAGTAAGTTATAAGGCTATCGTTCTTTTTACGTTCAGCGCCTTTTGTTTCGGGTATCAAGCCCTCTTTCAAGGTTCCCCATGCGGTACGGATTTCTCCGTTTAGCTTTTGATAGTAGAACTTTACGACACCTTTCTTTAGTGCCGCTTTCAATTTTAAAACTTGCCAGGCTTGTTTCATAGCCTCAGCCATTGAGAAACCGTACACTTTAACAAGCATCCAAGCCTGCTTCATTAACTCACTCATCTTGTTTTTAAATTCTGTTGCCATAATGGTAGATTTTATGTGTTAGTACTTATATCCGAAATGATTCTCCCAAAAGTCGATTTCTGCCTCAAAAGAAGCGATGCACTCTGTTTTGCTTTCTTCGTACATGGCGAATACTTGTTCTTCACTCATTACTAATACCTGTTGGTATTCTCTGCACATCTGGTTTAAATCTTCTCTTGTCATAAGGCTTATATCTTTTTGTTTAACTTTGACAATGCAAAGATATAGTATTTACTTTAATAAACCATAAGAAGAATAAAGTAAATGCTTACATTTAACATCTATTATTAAACCAAATACTATAATAGATAAACTATTAACTTATATTTGTGCTGTAAATATTAAAGGATATACTTATGAGGATAAAAGAAGTAATAAAAGAAAAAGGTTATACTCAAAAAGAGTTTGCCGAAAAGTTAGGTATGAGTACTGTGGGGCTTGCTCAAATTATAGCTGGAAAACCATCATACACTACGTTGGAAAAGATTGCCGGCGCTTTAGGTGTAGAAATATGGGAGTTGTTAGTATCAAAAGATGAAATTGTAGGTAAGGAAGACGGTGGTTCTTTCACATGCCCCCACTGTGGTAAAAATATCAATATCAAGGTTGAGTAAGTGTATCGTACCACTTTGAAAAGTGTATCGGAAGCGATACGGCCGATACAGAGAATGAAAAAGCCCCATTCCGGTTATATCGGTTTGGGGCTTCATATCCTTATTTTGGGCAAGCAAGTGATTTAAACAATCTTAGCCAGTACGGCGATAAGTTTCTCCAACGATTTACCCTCTATACTAAAATTAGGAGATAGCCCATTATTAGTACGATAATCTTCTGTTTCCTCATCCTCGTTGACCTCAAAGCAAGCGGTGTTGGCAAATGTATCATCTGGGTTAATCCTTTGATATACGGTAATATTTTCTACTATATCAGAGGTATTGATAGTTACCCCGTCCTTCCTTACCGGTTCGGTTGATAGTTTTAGCAGTTGAATACCCAACAAACGAGCTTCTTGTATGTCAAGGTGAACGGCATCTTTTTCTTCGATAAGCTGCCCGTTTTCCACCTTGTTAACAAGGATTTCCCCGTTATCACCTTTCCTCACGTAGAGGGATTTCTCACTATCTTTTCTCACTCCAAAAAAAACTTTCTGTTTCATAAGTCTGTAAATTAAACAGTTAATAAATATATTTCATTGTTATTATTGCGATAGAATGAATGTTTGTATGGTACGTTAAAAACGGGTCTGCAAATTTGTAATATTGCCAATTGGGGCTTTTCCCGTAATATCTTTATGCGAAGTGAGCTTTTTCTACGCAAAAACGCCTCAAAAATTCTTATTTCCCACCCCAAAACACGTCATTCAATCGTTAACCGGTCTTTCCTTGCCCTTCAAAAAAGATGCTAACATCAATGCCATTTCTATAGGCATATCCCAAAAGCTCGTCGGTAGGGACAACATAGAATGTGCCCCTGCTTCTTTTCCTCTCCATGAACCCGGCTTGTGTCATTAATTCCGTTGCGTCCTCTTCCGTGGTGTTTTCTTGGAAAAGCACCTCAAGCAATTCGGCGAAATGCTGTGCCGATAGCCTTATAGGCTTTGCGAGTGATTGTACAAACCATTTCCTCAACAATTTTAGCTTCATCCGTTTTGTCATAACAAATAATCTCCTTTTTTCACTTTTAATCTTATTTTGGGGCAAGCAATCCGGAAAGTACCGGACAGGGTACGGATAGCTCCCCTTTCAATCATCATCTTCTCAAATTCCGGCAATGTAAGATAAATACCCGTTTCCTCTTGAAGGATATGCTTTAAAATATATCCGTCAACTCCCGGCATCGTTTTTTGTGTAGTAATGATGCTATCAGTCCATTCATCTATCTTTTTAATTTCCTGCTCTGTCATAATAGAAGAATTTAATTAAACAATATTGGGTTTATACCCACGAAGATAAACTCACCGTCGGGGCTTGCCCTTATCCATTCCGGGACACCTCCAAACATTTCATTGAACTTTGCTTGACCGATAGTCTTTGCTGCCATATCATCAACTGATTTGTAACCGTTGGCTTTGGCAAAATTGCTATCTACTTTAATTTCTACAATGCCGCTACCGTCTTTCCATAAGCGGAAGGTAATAGGCATCCCTTGAAACTCCCATTGTACGATGTCGTAACGGTCTGTCTGTTCTATAATCTTTTTGTACTCCATATCTTTAATTATTAAAAAGTTGTTTCTGTTCGTTTACCTCCAGTAGGGCAAATTCTATACGGGGGTGATACTTATCCAAATGCTTTTCCGCTTCAATCTGATAGCAAAGTTTATCATCAGTGATTGCATTTACCATTTGCAGACAATCAAGGAGCGTTTTTAGCGAGTTGTCAAGGTCGAAGCGTTCCGAACTATGCCATACTCGGACAAACAATCGGAAACGGCTTGAAATGCGCCTATTGCGATACATCTTGCATTGTTCCATGAAGTTACGTTCATAAGCTCGTATCTTTCCGTCCTTGATAATGCGCTTTGTGTCACCTTTGCCCGGTACGGCTTGGTAATGGTTGGCCTTGGCGATAATCTGACCGTGAATTACTTCTATTTCCATAGTATCAAAGATTAATTACTGCACGTTCTTTCGGTATTTCCAGTTCTGCTAACCATTGGCAAACATCGCCTATTGTAGTGGGTTTCTCCATGTGCTTCCGTTGCTCCAGTATCAAGTCCGCAATGTCTCGTTTGCTATTGGCGGCCTCATCTTTTGCCCAATTAGACAAACTTATGTTCCGGCAATAATCGAGTTTCTTTATTTTCTCGTTCCACTCTGCTACCGCATCAGCATCCGCGTACACAATCACATCACGTCCAGCCAACGCCTTACATCTTTCCGGTGTAAGACCTTGTTTTCCACCACATGACACCCAAACGAAGGCCGGGAATACAATAGAGGCGATAATAGCGGCTTTCTCGCTTTCTGTTAGGCAAACAATATCTTTAGGTCTTTTGGGTAGAAGGTGCTCACCAAACAGACATTGTCGTAAATGAAAGTCAGATGCTTGCTTCCCTTGTTTCTTCATCAAACGAGCGTGCAGCCAGTCTATGGCATCTATTTTCCCTTTAACGCGGTGCCCATCTGTATCGTAATTCATAACTTTACCAGTGTGACACATTGATAACTTGTCTATTTGTGGAAAGATAATTTCACGCTTTTTTGTGCTTCCTAAATGATAATCGGCTGTAATCTTGTTTAGAGCCTCATCCGTGAAGTATTTCCGTAGGTAGTCCATTAATGTATTGTTGGTGCTTTCACTTTGTTGTATCAAAGAAAAAGGTATGTAGTCCGTCTTTTCTTCTTTCTTCGGTTGAGGCGTTGGCGTGGGTCTGAACCCCTTATAATCTGTTGGGTTCTCATCAAAGTACATCTTAGGGGTTTTCTCATATCCACATGAATTACGATGTTCACACCTTCCAACATCTTCGGCAAGCGGATTTCCTGCCGCATCCACATAAAGAGTAAAACAAAATTTCCTTCCACAAGCCGGGCACGTATGGCGGCTGTTTCGCCCGGTGTATTTCTGCAAGCTGTATGTATATTCCATATCAATAAAATCTTTTTGGGTTTAAAAATGGGTTCATGGGTTCAAGTGGGTTCAAATTGGGTTCACTGACCCCGAAAGTGTGGATGGGTTCATGGGTTCACGCCTAAATATAAAGGCGTGACCCTTGACCCCACTTTCTACGGCTGCCCTGGGTTCAATGTATATTTACCGTCTGACCCCACTTTTATAAAGCCGTTTTTCTTCGCTTCTGATATTCTTCGTTTGGCAGTACTTTCGCTTATCGCATCTTCCAAAGCATAAGCGGAAACAAGCTCACGAAATCCATAATTAGGCAATTTATCAAAGCAAAGTTTTAAAACTCTCTGAATGTCTACTACACGTGCAGCGTTTGTGGTTGTATCTGTTGTTTCTTCTACACAAAATTCACCGTTAGCATCAATGGAGAAAGCAAAGTCAGTAGCGGGTACATTCCGGCTATCAGTGCAGGTAACAAGAAACTTTCCGTCTTTCTTTGATACTTCAAAACAATCGGTTAGCTTGTTGAGAAGTTCCGTTCCTAAATGCCCTCTCATGTTGCCATCTTCTTTTGATTTATTTTGATGAAGCACTGAAACAATTGTACAGCCATATTCAGCCGTCAAGGAGAGAAGCCACTGGATAAGTTCGTTACTTTGTTCAAGGCTGTTAAAGTCCTGCAATAAATCACGTACACCGTCAATGAAAATAATATCGGGCTTTTCTTCTTTGATGGCATCTTCAATCGTTTTTCTGCGTTCTTCAATGGTTAAGGGGCGCATGAAAAAAAGGGAGAAAGTGTGTATCGTTTTTATCGGTAGGAAGTCCGGCAAACTTTAAGGCTCTCTGGCAGCATTTCTTTAAGCTCGCTTGTGATTGTTCCGTATCGAATAATAAAACCTTGTAGCGGTCTTGTAAAGGTATAACATCACCTTTGGAAATGCCGGCAAGCATTACGGAAATAAGGATATATTCCCATTGGCTTTTACCTTGTTTGGCACGCCCTTTAATCCCGATAAGTTCACCTGCCGGGATTGATGGAATATTGCCGATACTAAACAAAAACTTTGGCTCATTGATTGGCTGCGATAAGTCCAAAACATAATTTTTATATCTAAATCTATCCTCTGTCATTTCCGCTTTGAACTTAGTTTGTTCTGCGGATAGTTCTTGTAATACATTTACTCCCATAGCTACCCCTCCTCGAATAGATTAAATTGCGTATTATGCGGCTTAGTTTGCCACTTTTGAGGGTCTGCGGAATAATGCTTTGCCATAAAGTGGGTACGCTTATCAGGTGCAATATAAATAGCCTGCAGCAAGCCCATGTTTTCCAAATCTCGAACATACCAAGTAATACAGTTTCGGAGAACTCCAGTAGCAAAGAAGCAATCTAAAGTTGTGCCTACCGTATAGCGAAAGTAATCAAGAACTTTGCACAAGTCATTAGGATTGTGTACATTTGCAGTATCAATCTTCGGGGCGGCTTCGGTCGCTCTTGTTTTTTCTTCCATGTTAAGCCCTCCGGTATTTAAAGATTACTTGTTTTTTAACAGCCTCATCAATAGTATCAGCTTCATAGAGGATTCTACTACCTATACGTTTAGAAACTATTAGTCCGTCTTTAGTGAGCCTCGCTAATGTAGGTAAAGTCACATGAAGTAAATCGGCTGTTTCTTTCCGGGTATAGAACTTAGGTTCTTTCTTTGCTGTTACAGACAATACCCTTTCTGAAACTCTGTTTACAATTTCGTCTATGAAGGGAGCAAATAAGCTAATTATAGCCGATTGCTGAGTTTGATTTAATCTTTCCATAACTATTCCTTTTTTTTGTTATGAAGTTCAGAGTACGCACGTCCTTATCTTCGTTTACAAAGTTATGCTGTGGTGATTGTGGTGTTATTGTGGTGCAACAAAGGTGTTTTTTACTTATACGTAAAAAAATAACGCACTAATACGGTTGTGTATTAATGCGTTACATAAATCGAGATAAAAAAACTGTGGTGCCCCTGTGGTGTGGCTATTGCTTTTTTCTTATTATTTCTCCTATCTTCTCTTTCTTCAATTTATTCTTAATATATTCAGCAACATTCGTACCGCTACATTTTTGAGGTTTTATGCCTATACTTTCAGCAGCATCTTTGTACCAATTATTGCCCATACAGATAGATAAACAGCTAATCATGTGTTTTGTCTTAGCTTTATTTCCTTCTTTTTTGCCATAAACAGAGGAGAAATCAGCTTTTTCTACTAATGTGCAGAATTGTGCTTCGGTTAAATCAAAAGCATCACCGTTTAATGAGTTATAGATGTATAATACTGCTTCTTTTTTTTCTGTTTTAATTTCATAATTATTCTCGCTTTCATTGTTTTGGCATGGCTTTCCCAAAATATTCATAGAACTATTATTACTTGTTTTTATTACTTGTTCTTCAATATAATTAAGTGCTGTTTTTAAATCGTTGACGATTATCTGCACCATGTTTGTTAATGTGTAAACACTGCTAAAATATTCTTTTGCGGCTTCATCTGTTCCATAATGTCTTATTGCTCTTTGTTTATGGCTATTGCAGGCATTAGTAAAAATAAAGGTGTGTCCTTCAAAAGAAATGGAGTCATTTTTTAGGTTTCTATCGTATGTAATTAGGGGTTCAAGTCTGATTTTATACATAGGATATGTTACCTTTATGTCTCCTGAGGTTAAAATTTCATTTAATACATCTCTTACGTTTATTGTTCTTAATGCTGTAAATAGTGAATCTAAATATGGAATAGACGGGAAAGAATACCCTACACTTTTTATAATATCTATTGCCTTAAATAATATGTCTGAAAGATTATCCGTTTTAGTAAACTCCATAAGTTTTGATTTTGAATTTTGACTATTAATGAAAGATATAGCTATAGCGACTATAGTGTAGATAAAGAAAAGAGATTACCTCACCCTTGCATCTACCTTGCTATCCTTAATTTCGTAAAATAACTCTCTTTTGCTGCCAGCATACTCTTTTCTGATTCATCTAATTTTAGGTACGTTTTTAACTGCTGTTCGCTGCTATGTCCGGTTATTGCCATGATAGAACTAAGGGAGGCGCCGGCCTTTTGCATATTGGTAGCAAGTGAACGCCTACATGTATGTGTTTTAAGAAGGTCGCAAAAGCGTTTCTTTGCTGTGTACTCCATTACTCCCCGTTGTTCGTCCAATTCTACTATTTCCGTCCATCCTAAAGCCTCGCCAATCTCTTTGATATGGTCGTTTATCTTTTGGTCGTATACTTTGGGAAGTGTGCCGTTATATTTGTCAAGGATAGCAGCAACACGATAATCAAGAGGAATATAAACTACGTTTCCGGTCTTTTCCTGCTTTAGTTTGATATAGCGGTTCCCATCGCTTAGGGTAACAATCATCTTTGAATTGATACGCTTATAGTCGCTCACACGTTGTCCGGTCAGACATCCGACTACAAACACATCCTTCACCTTCTCCCATGCCGGACGATTGGATAGGTCATATTCGTAAAGTTCCTGTATGCGTTCTTCTGTCAGGTAGACATTATCAACATCTTTATAGATTACATCAAAACCAAACCGGACGTTTGCCGCATCCATTAGTTTAAGTTGCTCGGCCGCATAACATATTGTTTTGCATATCTTCACCATCCGCGCAATAGTGTTCGGGGAATACTCTTTATCAGTGAGAAATAACCGGAAGTCATTATAAAACTCTATTGTCAAGTCCTCAAAATCAATAACTTTTAACCTTGTTTCTTGATACGCTTTAAACTGGGACTGAAAACCTTTGTAGCTTTTGACGGTTCCGGGAGATATATTTGTAGTTCCTCCCTTCTTTTTCCGCTTTCCGGTTTCGCATTCATGTATGAATTGAGTTATGAAATCGTTGAAGTCGGTAGCTTGTTCTTCTTCCAATGCTTTAGCCTCAGCTTTGGCACGCTCTTTTTCTGCTGCTATTTGTTCAGCGTACACAATCTCATGGATGCGTTCTTTTACCATATCGGAAGTAATAGCTATGCCATTCTTTATAAAGGCATCAAACATTGAGGAAATAGCATCAAGTTTGAGAAATAGCTCTTTGCCTTTTCCGTTTCTGAACGCTGTTAATGCTTTCGCTCCAGTCAAAGACTTATTCCATTCCTTTACATCAACTTCCAGCCCGGTAGATACCCTAATATTAATCTTAGGTACTCTATTCTGTATGCGAGCGTATAACGTTGCATATCCCTCGCTTTTGTCAGTTCTCAAAATGAATGTCGCTGCCATAATCTTTAGGGTTTAGATTGGTACTACAAATATAGAGGTTCTTTTAAATTTGGTACTACATTGGTACTACATTTTTTTATCTCATTTAATTTTATTTTCTCTGTAAAATAAATAATATATTGAATATTAATAGTTTGTATGTTTTATATTTTACTAAATAAATAAGCAAAATAAAGAAAAAGAGGTTCGCCAGGAACCTCAATAATCCCTCTCAGATTATTTCTGAGAGGGATTTTCTTTTGGGCACGCTCGGAACGAGCATTGTCTAACGGGTGGAAGCGGAGCAACGTAAAAAAGGGTCAACGTAAAAACCTGAGGGATTCATAGCTTATGCATAAATTTTCGCCAGTCTGAACAGGAAGAAAGCTCTGT
>NZ_JBCODG010000111.1:0-8760 GCF_040928965.1 Bacteroides sp. 2201st1_D9_2201SCRN_220225
ACAAACTTTTCAAAGAACTCATTTTATTTACTGCCAGAGCCGCTTAGGCGTGGCGAATTTTTAACGAATTATTGTTATAGCTGGATTTTGTTTTAAATCATTTAATAATTTTTTAAAGTCATCATAGCCTTTCTTATATGTAACAGCTCTGAAATAGATTTGAAAATGTAGTTCACAATCTAGCCTTTCGGCTGGTATTACAGTTTCCTGATGCTTGTCATGACTAGCAATAACCTTTATATCTCTTTTTGCTATTATATCAGAGTCTGATTCATTATTTGGTGGAATTGAAGATTTTACTTCACATCTAAGTTTATGTTTTCCTAATTTAAAATCCCAACCGGGGTCATGATCTTGAAAATTATCAGTTCTTATTTCATCATAATCCTCAACTACTATTCTTTGATTACGAAAATAAGCCACTAATGCATTTTTAGCCAAATCTCCCATATATATATTGTCTAACTGCTCAACTGGTGTTCTTGAATATGACAGATTATTAATTGTATAGTCATATTTTTTAATAGCATTATTTACTGTCTTATTTATTATACCATCATCTACAGGTAAAACTATAATGTCTTGTATTTTCATATTATTATTCTTCTTTTAAAAGTGTTGATATTTCTACGTTTAAAGCCTTGGATATTTTCTGAATATTCAGAAGAGTTATATTTTTTTCTGAACGCTCAATCATACCTATATAAGTTCTATGTAAGCCTGATAATTCTGCTAATTTTTCTTGAGATATTCCAAGCTCATTTCTTCTTTTTTTAACGTTTCGTGCAAAAATATCTAAGATTGATTTACTTTCTATACTCATAGTATGTCTAATTATATTATGCAAATATAATTGCGACATTTTATTTTTTCAACATACTATAGTTGGCATTAAAAATTAACATAGACTATATTTTACATCATTTTCTGCTATTTTCTTTGGTATTTATATTTAGCTATCTATGATTATATATTTAGTGTTCAAATCCATTAAATTTAGAATTAATGGATACGAACACCAATAACTACATCCTTGGACTAGAGGATAAGGAATAAAAAAAGTTTTCAGTAGTTTCATCAGTTGATGCAGAAAGTAAGGTGCAGACAGTTGAGCCGCTTGATGCACATTCAAGACAGTTCATGAAATTCAGTGAAAATGACGTATTTTAAAGAACTTCATGGAGAACTTTACCAGACAGTTTAATGCTTCTTCAAGAAACAGACTTTACAGACTTGTTGCAGATAAGGTAGAAAGTTTTGTAATGATTCTTCAGAAAATGCTTCAGCAACCGAAAGAGAATGAAGAACAGCTGAAACTGATATGCGTAAACGAAGAACGTATTGACTAGAATGAGTTTACGGTAATTGGTATCACCCATGAGCTGTTGAAGGCTTCGGGTAATCTTGAAAAGATGTTTGGTGGAGGAAAGAGTAATCTGATGCAAAAAAAGAGCTACAGTTGGACTTCCCTTTTATGGGTGTTGAGTTTTCAGAGGAAGACAAGAAGATGCTACGTGAAATGGGTAATTTGGGAAGACTGGCTGACGTTACTTTTAAAAACGGAGAACCGTTCAAGGCTTTCATATCCGTTGATCCGCAAACGAATGAACTGATAGCTTTGGGGGCTGACCGTGTGCGTGTACCTGATGAAATAAAGGGTGTTAAGCTTTCCGAACAACAGAAGACAGATCTTGCTATGAGTAAAACTGTTGCTATAGAGAATATGATTTCCAAAGCCGGTAATCCTTTCAATGCTCATATTTAGATTAATGCCGATAAGAAGGGAATCGAATTCAAGTTTGATAATGCTCCAAAGCAGAGTGTGACTCAGCATATAAACCAGGAACAGCAGAAAGGTGTTTTTAAGGAAAGTTTGCGGAGTGGAACTTATAGAAAAGCAACAGGCGGAGCTTAATGAGGGGCATGCACTCTACATCAAGAATATGGTTGATAAAGCCGGACAGCCTTTCAATGCATATGCCAAGTTTGACAAGGAAGAAAACCGACCGATATTTTACAGATGGAATCCGGGCAGGAAAAAGGAGCAGGGTGAAGCCAGGGTGGTAGCTAAAGAAAACAAGACTTAGGTTGCCGTGAACAATGATGGGTAAGACCAATGAGGCAATCAAACATGTAAAAGAACCTCTGAAGAAGGAACAGACAGAGCCGACTGAAAAACAGAAGAAGGAGGTTCAGGAGAAAAAAGGTCATAAAATCTAATCTGCAGTACTATGGGGATGACTTGTATTATTGTAGAAAAGCCATCAGTTGCCAGAGAACTGGCGGCTATTGTTGGTGCAGATAGCCGTGGAAATGGGCATATGGAAAGAAACTATCAAGACCCAAGGACTTGTTCGGTCAAAGCCCACACAGGAGAACTCATCAATAAGATGGGTTTTCTTCTGTTTTATGATATTTTTCAGTGTTCTGTGATAATTGCCCAGAAACGGACGACAGCGGGTGGAAAATATGAAAATGTTTTTTCCTTGTAAAGGCAATGCTGAAACGAACCGTTGCAATCGGATGGCATGTTGGCCAAAATGTATTGCTGAACTGGTCCCTATTAAATCGTACTGTGATAAATCAAAATCGGATATTTTAGTTTCTATTGTTATCAGGTCGGCAGAAAGAGTTACTGCTATGCTTTCGGCAATTTTTAATGTGTTCCCGTTATAGGTGGATGAATAGAATATGACTATTCTCATTTGATTTTTGATATTAAGAATGGGGACTATCCATCTGATTGTGTAAATAGAAAACTACGGGATTTCTCTCGTAGTTTTTTATATATTGATTTTGTAAAAAATCAGATTTTATGGACATTCCTAAAGATTTGTTAAGTAAAGAGTTTCTGTCCTTGTTTAAGACTGGCGAAGATGTGACTGCTTTCATGAAAGAGCTTCATACTCGTGTTTATGAACAAATGCTGGAAGCAGAGATGGAAAACCATTTAGGTTATGAAAAACACTCCAATCAAGGAGATCATAGTGACAACTCCCGCAATGGTAGTTATAGGAAGCAGATTCAAACCGAGATGGGTGAATCTGTTATTTAGGTTCCTCGTGATCGGAAAGGTGAATTTGAGCCTATTGTTATTCTCAAGCATCAATCCCGCGGCTTATCTATTGAGCATCTTGTCATCTCTCTTTATGCCAAAGGTATGAGCGTCGTTGACATTGAATAGGAAATGCAGGAAATATACGGTATTAACCTCTCTACCTCCGCCACCTCCATTATCACCAATAAAGTTAGCCAGGCTGCAACAGAGTGACAAAATCGTCCTTTGGACAATTTATATATGATTGTCTGGATGGATGACATCGTATTCAAAGTCAGAGAAAACGGTAAAGTGATTAATAAGACTGTTTACCTATGTGTAGGTCTGAATAAGGAAGGCTTGAAAGAAGTATTGGGTATGTGGATTGGTAAAAATGAGAGTGCCGCTTTCTGGTTGGGCGTTTTAACGGATCTCAAAGCCCGTAGTGTGGAAGATATTCTGACTACAGTTACTGATAAGCTGAATGGATTTACGGAAACCATCAAGAGTGTATTTCCTGCCTCTATTACTCAAATATGTGTGGTACACCAAATTAGAAACTCCTGTCGCCATGTCGTCTGGAAAGAAAAGAAGGAGTTCACTGCCGATTTAAGTAACATCTATAATGCACCTATTAAAGAAGCAGTTGAGATGGAGTTGGATAATTTTGAGTAAAAATGGGGTGCTAAATATCCATATGCGATACGCTCATGGAGAAATAATTGGGAAGAACTGACTGTGTTCTTTGATTTCCCTGTCGGGATTAGAAAGATTATCTATATCACTAATCTTATTGAAAATCTGAATGGGAAGATTAGAAAGTACACCAAAAATAAGCTATCATTTCCGAATGATAATGCGTTGAAAAAATCTGTCTATCTGGCCATTAACGAAATCGAAAAGAAATGGTACCAACCTATTGGGAATTGGGCATTGATATTTAACCAATTTATTATTATATATATTTGAAAACAGGATTCAAGTATAAAACCCAAATACTGAAGTTTTCTATTTACACAAAATTGTGGACAGTGCCTAAGAATGTATCAATGTAATCAGAGATAATATTTTTCAGTTCCTCCCATGCTTCCGGCTGGCTAAAATCTATTCCATTGAACATATTATATTGCCGGGTAAATAATATGATATAGTTAATCGCGGCTATGATAACAGTAATATAAAAATTGCAATTATGGCAAATCTTTCCTAATCTCTTTTCCAACTCCAACTGTAACTTATGACCGTTCTTCTCCCGCTCTGCCTGTATTGTCCGAAATGATGATTTTCCTGATAATTCCCATACATACAATTCTTGCATAAGATGACTATCTTTCAGATATTCCAATTGCTTTAATAGTATTGTTTTTATTATATCCTTAAGATTAGCGGTTGTAACCTGTGCTATCTGACCGGCAAACTCGGAATAGGCAAATGAATAAAAATCATATTGCTTCGCCCAGGCTGCCAATAGCCCGTCTAAACCACCAAAATAACGGTATATCAAAACTTTATCACATTGTGCTTTCTTTGCAATACGGTTAATACCTATTTGGGTAAAACTTTCTTCTTCAATTATTTTGCTGACTG
Source organism: Bacteroides sp. 2201st1_D9_2201SCRN_220225 (assembly GCF_040928965.1). Classification (NCBI taxonomy): domain Bacteria; kingdom Pseudomonadati; phylum Bacteroidota; class Bacteroidia; order Bacteroidales; family Bacteroidaceae; genus Bacteroides; species Bacteroides sp. 2201st1_D9_2201SCRN_220225. Next base: position 4,625 of record NZ_JBCODG010000111.1, read on the forward strand.
CTTCAAGCAATCGCTTTTCCGTTTCTTTTAATTCCATAATTTATATTTGTCACTATTTGGTGACAAATATAAGTAACCATGTGGTGACATCAAAGAAATACGCTTTTTATTTTCATTATTGGCCGTTATCTGTTGATATAAGAGTTTGTGGAAAAGTCTGTTTTTATAGGTATCCAGCTGTCTACTAAGGCCTGATGTTCTTTCATCCATTGGCGGACGGCATAGGTTTCCGTTTTTTGTGTTTTTTCTATAGTGGCCATCAGCGAGCTGATTTGCTGGTCATCCAGTCGGATATTTCGTAAAAGTTCGGCAACAAACGGATATTTTTCACTAAAATCTTTCCAGACTACAGTATGGATGGATTCAGCTTTTCCATATATCTGTTTGGGGTCATCGAGTATTTTCAGCTTATAGCGTCCGAACATCCAGTGTGGAGTCCAGCCGGTCACTACTATCCATTCTTTTTTTCGGATTGCTTTATCTAATGATGTGGTCATGGCAGGGGCGCTTGCGGTCATCAGTTTATAGTCCAAACCATATTCGTTTAATGCTTTTTCGGTTGTTTTCATGATTCCGGCTCCTGCATCAATACCGATGATTTGACTGGAGAACTTATCTTTATGTCCGTTTAATTCTTCAATGGATTGAATGGTGACATATTCTGGTACTACCAGACCGATGCGTGCATTATCGTATACATTGCCGATGACTTCCAATTTGTCTCCGTATTGCTCCATATAATCATGCATGGTTACCGGTAGCCATACATCCATGAATACATCCGCTTTTTTGCGCGATAAAGATGCGAAGATAGGAGCTAAATCAGCATTCAGCATCCGTACATCGTAGCCATGTTCTTCCAATATCACTTTTATCAGATAAGACATTGCGATGCCTTCTGACCAATTGGCATAGGCTATGCTGATTTTCTTATTGTCATTGAGGTTACCGCAAGCTGTCGGCAGCAAGGCTGCCAACAACAGTACGGCTATTATTTTCAGTCTGTTCATATCGTTTATTTCTTTTCAGTTCTATAATTTTTTCTTTTTGCCTTGTGCCATACCCTGGGTGATACGGTCCAACACAATAGCTAATATAACGACGGCTATACCGCCTTCAAATCCAAGTCCTATTTTCATTTGGGTAATTCCTTTCAATACAATTTCTCCCAAGCCACCGGCGGAAATCATAGCGGCAATCACCACCATGGACAGAGACATCATGATAGTCTGGTTTATTCCTGTCATTATAGTGGGCAGCGCCAAGGGTAGTTGTACCTTGTAGAGTAACTGCCAGGGAGTGGCACCGAAAGAGCGGGAAGCTTCTACCACGTTTTTCGGAACTTGGCGGATGCCGAGCCCGGTTAGCCGCACTACAGGCGGCATGGCGAAGATAACGGTTGCAAATGCGCCCGGTACGGTACCCAAACCAAAGAATAGTACCGCCGGAATCAGGTATACAAAAGCGGGCATGGTTTGCATGAAGTCCAGTATGGGACGCATGATTTTATTACACCGATTGCTGTTGGCAGTCCAGATGCCTAATGGCACGCCCAGCAGCAGTGCAAGACAAGTGGATGACAATACGAGAGCCAATGTCTGCATGGTTTCTTCCCAAAAGCCCATTCCGTAAATAAGCAATAGGCCCAAAATGGTAAATACGGCTGTTCCTTTGCCCGACTTCGTCCAGGCAAGAACTGTCAAAGCGATGATGGTAATGTAAAAGGGGATGCCGTACAGTACGTGTTGGAAACTGTCTATAAAACCGCCGATACCTATGCTCAGAGTGTCGAAGAATGTAGCGAAATGGTTGGTGAGCCAGTTGATGGCTGTTTCTATATATTGTCCTATATTTATCATAATTCTATTGCGTTTTGAATGATTTCATTAATTTCTTCCTTGTTTTTTCCGGTCACTTCGATGATGAGTGACGACAATGGAACTACTCCCTGAAATTCCCGGTTCTCGTTTACTACCCAGATAGGAGAATTAGTGCGGGTCATAAGCGGCAGGATGTCCTCGAGTATGGTATCGCTCAGTACAGAGTGTACTTCGTGACGTACAACGGTGTCTATCGAACGGATTTGCTCTTTTCGCAGCTTTAGCAGGTCATTTAGTCTGACCTCTCCAACCAGTATATTGCCGGCATCTACCACCGGCAGGACAGTGAGGTTACGTTCTCGCATTTTGCGGATCAATACCTCGGGACCTTCTTTCTTTAGTCTCGCCACAAGCGGCTTGTCTGCCATAATGGAACTGGCGGTGATTATTTTGGAGCGGTCTACATTTTCTACGAAACGTTCTACGTAGGCATTGGCAGGTTCGGTCAATATTTCTTCGGAAGTACCTGTCTGTACAATTTCACCGTCTTTCATGATGGCGATGCGGTCGCCCAGCTTGATGGCTTCGTTCAGGTCGTGAGTAATAAAAACAATTGTCTTTTTCATTTTCGACTGTAAGGTCAGTAATTCATCTTGCATCTGTACACGTATCAGTGGATCAAGGGCGGAGAAAGCTTCGTCCATAAGCAACACTTCCGGGTTGTTGGCAAGGGCGCGGGCCAAGCCGACACGTTGCTGCATGCCACCGGAGAGCTGCCCTACCATTTGGTTTTCATATCCTTTCAGTCCAACTTGCTGCATGCACTCCATAGCTTTCTTTTCACGTTCTTCTTTTTCTACTCCTTGCAGTTCCAATCCGAAAGCAATGTTGTGCAAAACGGAGCGGTGGGGTAGTAAGCCGAAGTGCTGAAATACCATGGCAAGTTCCTTTCTGCGTATTTGCAGCAGTTGTTGCTTTGAAGCCTTCGAAATATCAGTATCGTTGATTATTATTTCTCCTGAAGTGGGACGTATTAGTCGGTTGATGCAGCGCAGCAAGGTCGACTTTCCACTGCCGGAGAGTCCCATTATTACGAATATTTCGCCTTCGTTGATGGATAGATTGGCATCTTTTACGGCAACGGTACATCCGGTTACCTTTAATATTTCCTCTTTAGTTTTGCCTTCTTTCAGCATTTTCTCTGCTTTATGCTTTTCTTTTCCAAAGATTAGATATAGGTTTCTAATTTCGATTTTACTCATAATAATATTGTTTTATTTTAATATAGTTTCTGGTTCACATTTTATTTTCACACCGGACGGGTTTATTTAACTCGGATTGTTTCGGGACGGGACGAGTAAATATGGAATTAAAATGAGGGATTTGTCGTTTTACTGTTATATAAACGGATTGTCGTTTTGTTTTGTTCAAGGAGATATAAAAAACGTCTCATTTTTGTAAGCAATACGGAAGTGATAGAATTCATAGATAGTCTTTTAAAAGGGGAGCATTCAAGCATATAAAAATAAATCAGCAAGAAGACAAAATGCTTGAAAAAGATTGTTGCACCTATCGCGTCTATTGTACAAAAGTGATACTGTAAAGGTGATAATTGAGTTTGGTTATTGAAGTTTTTTAGGAAAACTACGTGGATTTGGCTTAATTTAATATGTATTCGATAGATTATTTATACCAAATATTTGGTGATTTCGAAAACTTCCTTTACTTTTGCGCCCCGAAAAGGAGAGGTGCTCGAGTGGTTGAAGAGGCACGCCTGGAAAGCGTGTATACCCCAAAAGGGTATCCGGGGTTCGAATCCCCGTCTCTCCGCTGGAAAGAATTGCAAAACAAAGAAAATCCCTGTAAATTAATACTTTACAGGTTTTCTTTTTTTGGGCACATAGCAAAATAAGCATAAAAAAAGGGCTCAGTAGCTTTTTAGTGGGGATACGCATATAGCATTAGCAATGTGGAATAGAAAGAACTTCTTGTCAGCTACACCGCTAAGGTTTGCTCTGAACAATTTGATTTTGGCATTGAAAGATTCTGCCTTCGCATTTGAAGAACGGTGGTTGTAGAAATTGAGTATTTCATCATAGTGTTCATAAAAAGTAGTAGCAATGACGTTCAATGAACGCATCCCTGCATCTTCTACTTTGTTATACCATCGTGCCATAGCCAGATATGCAGCATCCTTTATGGTATTCTTTGAGAATATCATCCGCAGGGAATGGCACAAACGGCTCAGCGGAAATATCTGGTTGGTAAGTTTTAAAATTAGCTATCTTTGCTTACCTTTGTTTTATGAAACCCGCA
>NZ_JBCODG010000112.1:0-8540 GCF_040928965.1 Bacteroides sp. 2201st1_D9_2201SCRN_220225
CCTTATGTGTATATGAAGCCGGCAGTTCAACCATTGCCAACCGACTGCCATCTGTACCGACATAAGAAGTCTTTTCCAAATCTATGTCAAAATAGACTCCGTTCATCGTAGGACGAAGTTCGTCATTTGCACTGCAGAACTGAACTTGGCGAACCCCATACAGCAAATCATTACCTGATAACAGAAACGAATGACTACTATCATCAATATTCATTTCCGGATATTGCTTGCCATCCTCAATAGGCATGGTGAATTTTCCGTTTGCGTACTTGACTACCATTTCCTTTTCATAAATAGAAATGGTTAAAGGCTGTTCGGACATTTCTTTTAAACCATCCAATAATGTCTTGGCACTTGCCAGAAAAGAACGGTTTACGAAATCCGCCTTGCCATCCACATTGGTAGATATGCGGCCACCTTCCTCACCGGCCGTTACTTGAATAAAGCCTGATTCGTCAATGACAAACAAAAAATTGTCATAAGCCGGCAATGTGTTCTTTGGCTGAATGATTCTGCCTACTGATTTCAGTTTGTCTAATAATGCTGTTTTTGAAACAAGTATTTCCATGTGTCATTTGTTTTATGGCACATAGCAAAGAGAAGAATGTGTTAGAAGTGAAAAATGCTGTTTTCAACATGTTATAAACAGCAAAAGCCGGATAAATATAGTATTTTATCCAGCTCGTAACCAATTGCTCGGTGCAAATATAGAAAGAGTTTATTTCACAACAAACTTTTTCAGACTTTTTTTATTCATTTTTCTTCAAAAGGTCCAAAACAGCCCTATTTGCCTTGTCGCAAATGGAATAATCAATATCAATATAGATATCTGCCATTTTAAAATCATTGTTCACGTGCCCAAGGCAAAAATCAACATCCGCTTTGGCTATCCCGGCTTTATTTCTTGCTATACTTGCCCAACTATGGCGGGCCCAGTTGGTAGATAGTTGTACCCCTAATCCAAGCTGCTTGGAAACCAGCTTCAGCTCCTTATTGACCGCTTTCAGGAAATTATTATAGTCGGTATATCTCATACGGAAATAAGACAAGAATGTACCATTGCTATAATAATCAAGCAGAGGGCGTAGCTCCGGTTCCACCCTTACAGATAAAGGTACATAACTCTTGTTGTCTATCGTCGTCTCTTTTGAGCGCCTATATTCAACCCTGCCGTAAGTCTCGTTGGCCAAAGAGAAAAAATCTTTCATGTTAATACCCATCAGGTAGAACAACATCATAAAGACATCACGTGCCATGGCTGTACGTGGATTATCAAACCGGGCATCCCTAATCCTTTTAATGGCATCTATCGGCAGGCTTTTCCGTTTCCGTATATACTCCGGTATCACAACACGAGAAAAAGGATTGTTCGGGATACGTATTATATCATAATCTTCATTATTGAAATGCTTCCTTGCTTTATTATACAAAGAACGGATACCGCGAAGGTAATTATTGACTGTACCCGGCTCCATTCTCCGCTGCATATCAGCAACTCCATCAGCTTTGCTCCTAACTATGATTACCCGATTCTCAAGGTATTCTTTAAAACTTTCCAAGGTTTTCGATTTTATATCCTTGGCATCAATACGCTCAGAACCATAGAAAGCAATAAAAGCATTAAGGGATGACTCATACCAGTTGGCAGTCTTTCTTTTAACTGTTTTTGTTATAATTCCTCTTGCAAATTCCACAAAATCAATAAATTCACTTTCAGGAGAAGCTATTTTCAACACTTCTTCTTTTAACTCCGAACAGCTCATTTTTGCCGTTCGGGTACTGCCAAGCTTTATATATGCGCCACGATACTTCTGTACCAGATTGGTTATTTCATAGTTCAAATTCTCACTATTCGCTGATAATGAAGATATTGAACCATCCTCATTCATTAAATCAGGCTCTATGAAATATTCTGTAGGAATATACTGGGCCGAACTGTTATGATAGACCCTTATTTTAACATTGGTAGTGCCATCTTTTTTCAGATGACGGCCACCTTGAAACACCACTGCTTTAAATGTTGCCATACTTCATTTCCAAAATTGGCAGCATTGCATCGAAATGTTATAAGATAGTTATAAGAAAACCCACCCTTATTTGCATTTAAACAGGCTCAAATAAGAGCCGTTTGACAAAAAAGGAAGAGCCGACGCAAAACGCATCAGCTCGTAACCAATAATTATTTCCTTAGTAATCAGCCTCATAGAAGACTTTTGCTCGTGTGGGCGTTGACGGATTCGAACCGCCGACCCTCTGCTTGTAAGGCAGATGCTCTGAACCAGCTGAGCTAAACGCCCGTACACTTCCGTTTCAAAAGCGATGCAAAGGTACAGCTTATTTTGAAATTACCAAAACTTTCGCCATTTATTTTTCAAGTTTTTTTTCACACAATATTAACTACTATTGAATTTCAAGCAATTAGCCGCATCACTTTTTTATATCATTTTTGCGGATTACCTTTGCCGGATTCCCAACAGCCACACAATCGGACGGAATATCTTTGGTCACTACACTTCCCGCACCTATAATGCAACGGTCGCCAATAGTTACCCCGGGACAAATAACAGCGCCACCGCCAATCCAGCAATCTTCACCTATCGTCACCGGATAGGCATACTCCTGCTCTACACGCCTCTCCAGATAATCAAACGGGTGTTGAGGGGTATAAATCTGCACACAAGGCCCTATCAGCGTATATGCCCCAACAGTGATATAGCCACCGTCCAGAAAAGTACAATTGGAGTTGATAAAGACATGTTCCCCAAGGCGGATACCATCACCATGATCGCAACAAAAAGGCGGGCAAATAGTGGCAGAAGCTGGAATACCGGGTATCAATTCTTCCAATACGCTCCGGCATTCTTCCTCATAACCGCTCATAGCGTTCAGCTTCAGCAACAGTTTTTTCGCACGTTTAAAACGCTCTTGAATTTCCGGGGAAGCCGTATTCGCCAATTGTGAACTCCGCATTTTATCTACCTCATCCATATTCTTATCCATTTTTATTGTACAATATACTACAAGCCATTACATATATGCAGCAATGCCGTCAGTTTCTCCATCCAGTCTTCATCGGGAGCCACATGCAATCCGCGTATGCCAAGCGCTTCCGCCGCCTTGATATTCTTTAAACTATCATCTACAAATATCGTTTCTTCAGCTTTCATACCGTCAGCAGCCAATGCTTTCAGGAAAATATCCGATTCAGGCTTGTAAGCCTGCATTTCATAGCTGCAAAACAGCGTATCAAAATAATCGCTTATCGGTTTATGTTCGTCACTGAACTTATCACTGCGGGTAAAAGCCATAATAAACGGATTAGTATTGCTAAGCAGGCAAATGTGATATTCCTCTTTTAACTTCAATAAATTGTGAAGCCGGTTCAGAGGCACATCACGTATAAAGCCCAGCCAGCAATATTGCGCCTCATCCCAACCGACAGATTCGCGCCCGGCAGCCTCAGCCATTCTCCGGCAAAACTCACCGGCATCAATCTTTCCCGTCTCTACATCCAGGAAAAATCCCTTTTGGCCGTATTCTCCCATATACTCATCCGTATTCACTCCTGCTTCACGAAAACGGCGGAAAGCCTCTTCCGAATTCTGGCGGAATATCACACCGCCCATATCAAATAATATATTCTTTATCATATACCAATGCTTATTTAAGGAAAACGGACACCCGTTGCCGGATGTCCGCTTTATTACAATAATATATCAACCGGCTTATTTATATTCCTGCCAGCTCTTGATTTGGATATCTTCCATCTTCATCTCACAGAAAGCTTCAATGAAAGCACCTGCCAGACGGGCATTCGTAATCAACGGAATATTATGATCGATAGCACCGCGGCGAATCTTGTAACCATTGGTCAGCTCGCGTTTAGAGTGGTTCTTCGGAATATTTACAATCAAGTCGAACTTATGTTCGGCAATCATTGTCATTACATTATTCTCCGCATCGGCACGTTCATCCGGCCAGAACACAGCTTCGGTGCTTACACCGTGCGCATTGAGGAATGCAGCGGTACCTGCCGTAGCGTAAATCTTATATCCCTTCGCAAAAAGCATGCGGCTGGCATCCAGCAAGTCCACTTTCGATTTCATTGCACCGGAAGAGAACATCACACCTTTTTCTGGACGCGGAATCTTGAAACCGGTAGCAATCATGGAATTCAGCAATGCTTCGGAGAAGTCGTCGCCGATACAGCCTACCTCCCCCGTAGAAGACATATCTACGCCCAATACCGGGTCTGCGTTATGCAGGCGGGAGAATGAGAACTGGGAAGCCTTCACGCCAATCCAGTCGATGTCAAACGCCGACTTGTCCGGACGAGAGTAAGGAGCATCCAGCATAATCTTCGTGGCCGTCTCGATAAAGTTACGTTTCAGCACTTTGGATACAAACGGGAAACTACGTGAAGCACGCAGGTTACATTCGATAACTTTCACCTCATTGTTACGTGCCAGGAACTGAATGTTGAAGGGACCGGAGATATTGAGTTCCTTTGCAATCTGACGACTGATTTTCTTGATACGGCGTGCCGTAGCGAAGTAAATTTTCTGTGCCGGGAATACCAGCGTAGCGTCACCGGAGTGCACACCGGCAAACTCAACATGCTCGGAAATGGCATATTCCACCACCTCGCCGTTCTGTGCCACGGCATCGAACTCAATCTCTTTCGTATTCTGCAGGAACTGGGAAACCACTACCGGATATTCCTTGGAAACCTCGGCAGCCATTTTCAGGAAGTTCTCCAATTCTTCTTCATCGTAGCATACATTCATTGCAGCACCGGAAAGCACATACGACGGACGCACCAATACCGGATAGCCTACTTTCTCAACGAAGCCCTTCACATCTTCCAGACTGGTAAGTTCCTGCCAAGCCGGCTGGTCGATGCCGAGCTGGTCAAGCATGGCAGAGAATTTATTACGGTTCTCTGCGCGGTCGATAGAAACAGGCGAAGTACCCAATACAGGAACAGACTGACGATAGAGTTTCATTGCCAGATTGTTAGGAATCTGACCGCCTACGGATACGATTACGCCGCGCGGCTGTTCGAGGTCTATAACATCGAGCACACGTTCAAAAGAAAGTTCGTCGAAGTACAGACGGTCGCACATATCGTAGTCGGTAGATACTGTTTCGGGGTTATAGTTAATCATGATGGATTTGTACCCCAACTTGCGTGCAGTCTGGATAGCGTTCACCGAACACCAGTCGAACTCAACGGAAGACCCGATACGGTAAGCTCCCGAACCCAATACAACTACCGATTTTTCATTCTTATAATAGTTCACATCATACCCTTGTACGGCATACGTCATATAAAGGTAGTTCGTCAGTTCCGGATGCTCGGAAGCGACGGTATTGATACGTTTTACAGCCGGAAGAATACCCAGTTCCTTACGACGGGCGCGTACCATAAGGTTTTCCTTTTCCATATTACCTTCCGGATTCAGCACGAAACGTGCAATCTGGAAGTCGGAGAAACCGAGCACTTTCGCTTCACGCAGCACATCGGCAGGAATATCCTCCACCTTATTATATTGTGAGAGTTTATTCTTATAGTCTACAATGTTCTTCAGTTTGCCGAGGAACCAAGGGTCAATCTTCGTCAGCTCAAAGATACGGTCGATTGTATAGCCTTTTTCCAGAGCCTGGGCGATAGCGAACACACGCAGATCGGTGGGGTGAGCCAATTCGTGATCCAAATCTTCGAATTCCACACTATCATTACCCACAAAGCCGTGCATGCCCTGACCTATCATACGCAAACCTTTCTGGATAATTTCCTCGAAAGAACGGCCGATAGACATGATTTCACCTACAGACTTCATGCTTGAACCGATTTCGCGAGACACACCTGCAAACTTCGTCAAATCCCAACGGGGAATCTTACAAATCAGGTAGTCCAATTGCGGAGCTTCGTAAGCAGAATTAGGAGTTCCCATTTCACCGATTTGGTCAAGCGTATAACCCAATGCAATCTTGGCGGCAACAAAAGCAAGCGGATAACCGGTAGCTTTGGATGCCAATGCAGAAGAACGAGACAAGCGGGCGTTCACCTCGATTACGCGATAGTCGTTGGTTTCGGCGTTGAACGCATACTGAATGTTACATTCACCCACGATGCCGAGGTGACGGATACACTTGGTAGAAAGTTCCTGCAACATCTTCACCTGTTCGTCGGTAAGCGAGCAGGTAGGAGCAACCACGATAGACTCACCGGTATGGATGCCCAGAGGGTCGAAGTTTTCCATACTTGCTACGGTGAAGCAGTGGTCGTTGGCGTCGCGGATTACCTCGAATTCGATTTCTTTCCAACCTTTCAGGGATTCTTCCACCAGGATTTGCTTGGAGAACGTGAAAGAACTTTCAGCCAGTTTGACAAACGCTTCCTCGTCCGGACAGATACCGCTGCCCAAACCACCCAAAGCATAAGCCGAGCGTACCATTACCGGATATCCGATTTCGCGGGCAGCTTTCAAGGCATCTTCCATGCTTTCCACAGCGTGGCTCTTCGGAGTTTTCATAGGAATCTCATCCAGCTTCTTCACAAAGAGGTCGCGGTCTTCCGTGTACATGATAGCCTCTACCGAAGTACCCAACACACGCACGCCGTATTTCTGCAAAGTACCGTTCAGGTAAAGTTCCGTACCGCAGTTCAGCGCAGTCTGTCCGCCGAAAGCCAGCAGAATGCCGTCCGGCTGTTCTTTTTTGATGATTTCTTCTACGAAATAAGGAGTTACCGGCAAGAAATAAACTTTATCGGCAATACCTTCTGATGTCTGAATTGTAGCAATATTCGGGTTTACCAATACCGAACCCACACCTTCTTCGCGCAAAGCCTTCAAAGCTTGCGAACCGGAATAATCAAACTCTCCGGCCTGACCGATCTTGAGCGCACCCGAGCCCAAGACAAGCACTTTCTTCAAATTCTTTTCCATATTCTCTTATTGTCTATTTAAGTTCATTCTTCACATTCCGGCACAAAAAAAATGCGTTACCCCGAATAAGGATTAACGCATTACCAAAGAACTAAAAATATCGTTTTCGGAAAAAGAGAAACCGACAGCCAGCGAATGAAATTCATTCGAACGTAGGTTATATGTACTTCTCTTTTCCTGCGATTGCATAGTTATCTCTAAAATTTCTGCAAAGTAACGACTTATTTACGATTTGAGCAAATTAATCCGAAAAATAAATTTATTACCTGAAAATAGCAGTTACTTTTGCAACCGGTCACACCGGTGAGTATCGCAACCGGTACACTGGAAATATAAAGAGTGTTATACAATGAAATTAATGGAAAGATTTACTTACGGTTACGGGAAACCATTTGGCAGATGTAATCACATAGGTCATATTACTATGAACTATCGGCTTTTCCGGATCGAGCGAACCGGCACCGCCACCTCCCGCTACATTACCGCCCAAATAAATCTCTACTGTGTAATGTTTCCCTGCCTCGATAGTGTATCCGGCATCTGCTTTTGTAAATTGAATCGGATAATAAACAGGAGTCGGAACATTACTGCCTATCGTTCTTATTTCCGACTGAATGGAAAGGATGGTCGGTTTACTCGTACCGTTATTGGCAAATGTATAAAAATGATTGAAAACCGTACGGCCTTGATTCAGTGTGAAAGGAGTGAGTACCGCATCTTTCAAAACAGTAGATTCTGTGGCGGAACCGGCAGAAAAAGAACTATAAGAAACATCACCTGAATAGAACTCGGTCTGAACCGCTTTTTCCGTATCGGTACCAAAGAATTTCCCACTTTTACCGGCAAACAGCAATGCAACACTTTTATCTGTAATCTCAATATCGCCACCGGTACGGTTCTCACGTTCATCTTGAACAACCAGTTCTATCTTTGCCGCAACAAAGTTTAGCGAAACAGTAGTGCCACCATATATATAACCGTCCGGAGAAGTAGAAAAAGAGACATCATTCACTCCGGACATCCAAAGATTATCTTCCGTCTGAGTTGTCACATTGCTATTTTCCATTAAATCACCGGTAACTGCCAGAAGTTCTGCTTCTGTTTTTACATTGGCAAAGGGACTGTCGGCAAGAGGACCGACATTGGCTATTATATACACTTTTTTGGCAGCAGTTGTTCCAATACCAAGTCTTGGCTCCTCGGCGTCGCCGGGCTGATTAGGATCAAAACGCACATAAAAAGGGGTATTATCCAAAGCACCACCCTCACGGAAAGTAAATGCGACATAATCATTAATTACAGCATCGGTAGTGGCAGCAGCGCCCGCAGCTCTGGATTGTGCCAAATTGTTGCCCGCACCTACTACTTTAATCGAAATAACGGCTTTTTGTCCCGGAGCATTGTTATCCAAATCGATGATTTCTTCTTTGGAGCATGAGAATATGGCGAAAGTCGCAAAAGCCACCACTAAATAAATTGCATTCTTTTGTTTCATAATTTTCTTAATTACATCATTAGTGTCCCGTTAAAATGGGACGAGTTAAACAATTAATCAAAAAGCCCCGGAATCAGGGGATCATTTAGATC
>NZ_JBCODG010000113.1:0-8123 GCF_040928965.1 Bacteroides sp. 2201st1_D9_2201SCRN_220225
TTTCTGCAAATTTACGCTCTTGGAACCATATAAACAACTGTACTACAATATTTTAATTTATAGAACTCCTCTTAATAATGATTATTGCAGTCTATAATGAGACTTAAACGATACTTGACTTATGATATTTATAATAGCCACACTTGTCTCAAACTTTCAAAATTAAATATATTTGAGCAGTGTGGCTATTATAAAATTATACATGATTTTACTTGCCTCCTTTATCCAGCGAAGAAAATCAAAAGATGTATTAAAGGCCTAAATATTAGAATATATTAGGCGTGTAAATTACTGTTTTTAATAATATAAGAAGATTTTATTCATCAATTGATTTGCGAAAGTAAGAATAAAATATTTTATAACAATATTATATGTATTAAAAATATATTAATTTTTATATTTAATACATATCAATATATATACTTATTCATCCTTATATGTATATAATAAAGTTCTTTATTTTTATTTGTAATAACTGCATACGGTGGTCTTAGACCATATTTTCTATAATCTTTCAGACACCTCCAGTATTTTGTTTTCCGAAAGAATGTATCTTGGGAAGCGTATCCAATATGCTCTATTAGCTCAGGAGGCGGCTTGCTATACTTTAGAAATTCACACACATCCATTAACAATTTGTACTCTATTGGAGCTTCATGCTTCATTAAAAAACCTATTCGGGTCTCATCAAACTTTTTTAAACTATACCCTTTTGGCTTTCCGCCCTCTTTTTTTGATGACTTGCTCTTCTTGCTTTGTCGTGTTGCTTTCATCCTGTATTGTTTTTTGAAACAATGCTAACTGAGCATTTTGGCGTTGACTTTCAATGTCAACGCTTACATTAATAATTTTCATAATCTAAATAATATATGTCATTAAAAATCCGATGTATTCTGCGCATCCGTTATTACAATAGTCTACCACACAGTTGCGCTGTCCGCCTGAAATCACACAATGCCAGGAGCCATGTCCCTTATTATGAGAATAACCTATTTTGTACTTTGGAGGATCAATATTGTTAGGTAATGTAAAAATCACACCATTATGATGAGTGTGCAATTCTCCTTGGATGGACACGATTTTTCCTATTTGGCGGACATATACTTGAGTCGTAATTCCACAATTCTGAACTTTTATAGGGATCCAGCCGCTATCTTTGGGGTAATCTATTGTTTTAGCTAACAAATCGACACCATTTACAAATAATTTACCAATCACATGCACATCATTATTGAGAACTAAATCACCAATATTATTTTTGAAATGCAGATTCTTGTCTTCTGTATTCGAGTAGCCTATATAAGCAATTTGTTCCGAATTTTTATCTGCCCAATTAAGATAACTAACCAATTCATTATCTGTTTTTGAAAGAGTAGAATGTTTCAAACTTAAAAGAGAAGCGGCAACGCTTGATATTATTACCGAACCATTAAATGTACATTCTTTGCTTTTGCCAACAATACTAAGTGCCGCACCCCCCTTTCCATCACCGATTATGGTATCACGGTAATAAGAAGAACTGCCATTATACCCTAACATATTGATATTTAAGGTCCCTTTATCGGTCGCTACGGATGAATTATATATATGACTATTAGTAACAGTTACATTTCCCCCTTTTATAATATCGGAAGACAATGCCACCCTTAACACCATCCCATTAGAGTCAAGCGAAGCCAGTAAGTTATTGTTAACATGGAATTGAACAGCTCCTTTTTCTGTAATCGTAACTTTATAGACAGTTTTCTCATTTAATTGAGATTGGATATTTAGTGCACCAGAGCTACTATAAAAAACGCTGGCCTTAGAAGTTCCGGCCACTAAATTTACTCCTCTTTTAACAAACAGTTCCTTGTTAAATGTTGCGTCCCCATCTATAACAATATCTTTTTTAACGGTTTGCGATGGGTATGGAGAATCTATCATCAAAGCATATTTACCAAATAGCGCTTCCTTTAAACGGAGTGCGCTTCCATCAGACGCAATACTAATAAACTGTGGCGGCATCTTAGTCAATGTATCATTAGATACTGGAATATCCGCAGATATTGCGCATCCATACACATTACGCCCGATCTTATCACCGGAATCAGCGTATGACACTCTTTCCACAGAATTGTTTTCATACAAATACATTGGCCATTTTGAAGCTCCTGATGTTCCTGTAAAATAACGTATTTTCCCATTTATATACGCATACCCTGCACTGATATTTGTACCAGAGACTTGACACCCGCTAATAATAAAATTATCGCATCCGTCAAATATACCGGCGAATGCCAGCGCAAGGTCTTGCAGGTTCATAATGTCGTCAATATAAGTATAACGCCCGCCTGTTTGTGAAGTAAACTCTTTCATATTAAATATACAATACTTTAAATTTTTTTCCTGCAATACGATAACGATCTATATAAAAAGAAATCATTGCTGTAAACTCTTCTTGTGAAACTATCTTGGTATTTATAGTTGGGCAACTCACTACAAAGCTTACATTACCAGTTGGTGTTTTTTCATCTTTCCAGCGTAATGGGACTGATGGGTGTCCTTCAATCTCAGATTCACCTTCTTTGTATAAAGGGAACTGATTCATATCTTCATTGGAAGCTTCCCAATATATCGGAACCCCGTTCACAACACCATCTGAAATAACAATGCGTTCAGAAGTGTTTAAAAAATATTTACCAAATTTGCGGTTTAAAAAATATTCCATCATAATGACCTGAGAGGTCATTGCTGCTTCTATGCGTTTTTCATCAGCCCATGTCACCCACCCTATATTCAATGAATTCAACGGCTGCAAGATAGACTGAAGAAATAATATTAATTTACGACCGCCCAAATAATGAGGGACCAATTGGTTGACCAAACGATCCATATTGATACGATAACTTCTCATTCTGTTTCTAATTTTATCACAACCGCTTCCCGAAATGTCGGCAAGTTACTTTCTGCACCTTGTTTTGTACTTTGCTTAGCATATCCGCTGGACAAATAGCATTTTCTGTCTATTTTGGTTAATAAGCCAAGTTCGTCATTATCGTTGTATTGAGCAACAAATACCCCCTGCTCTACACTGGCTTCTTTATCTATGTAAACGTCTGTAACGTGTTCTACTTGCTGAATAGCATCTATGACCTTTTGTGAATAAACCAAAGAATCAAATTTCATATTCTCAATGAACTTTACAAGTGCATCATCTATGTTATCATAAAGTTCCTCTTTGGTAATTGCTCCGTCATAATATACGGTAAGTCTTGGGACCAGTACATCGCCTTTGCGGCTTATTACATTGCATTTTACACCAGCAAATTTGATTTGGTTAAGGTAGGCACGAGCAGCGACCAATTCTTCCCCTGACAATCTGGACAACGAGCTACCCTCCCCAGTAGCAACTTTCAATATTAAAATATTGTCTTTAAATTCTTCACTATAATATTCTTGATAAGACACATGAGTAATGATTCTTTTTGCAATGTCTTCAGTTGCATAATGAAATGCTGTACCTTCATCATTAACAACCAAATCATCACCATATTGCCATTTTAACATAGCATTGGCATAATACATTGGGGTACCATTAATTCGTTGGGTAAAAATTTTTGCAATATCTATTGTAAAAATATCTAACAATGTCTCAAATGAATAAATAGCAGCAGCTGTAACCCAAGTAAAAGAATTGATAATTGACATCTTTGAATCATTGGTCAACTCTGTTAACTCTAAATATTTATTTCTTGTTTCTACAGCTTCGTTGTATATTTCTGTTAATGTGCGACTCATGCTATATCTGAATTTTCATATTGATAAATAGTTCCGTTTATATTAAAAAGCCATGAACCTGATTCATTCCATGCGGGTTCATGAGTGATCACGTATATAGCTTCCATTCCGGTTGTTATTATATAATTCCCCCCATCGTCCCTTATGGGTTCTTTATATTCTCCAGAGGGCTGTATATCTAATATAACCTTACAATTTCTTCTTTGGTTATTGTGAGTTGCAATATATATTAGGTAATCATTAATAACCGATTTATTATAATAGTCTATGTTTTTCAACTCTAAAACTTCCAAACTCATATCTTGTATAGATAAAAGACTGGATATGCTCATATTAGACAGTTTTACTAAATATGTGCCTTTAAATAAAAATAGCCCTTGTAGGGATATATTGTTCTTTTCTGAAATAATTTCATCTACAACTAATGGTGTAGTAGGCATAATAAGCCCATTGATTGTAGACATATTCCAAGTTTTTAAGTTAAAGTCACCATACAATCTAATCTCTCTTTTTTCAACAACATTATCAAAGAAGTGTGTGTATGCTTTGTCAGTTGGCTCTAATAATATGTTTTCCAAATCGCTATTATCACCCCAATCTACAACCATACTTCCATCTCCTGATACTAACAAAGTTATTGAAGGGGAATCTGGAGATACACAGATAACGCACCTTAGTGTAGCACTTGTCTCTTTAAAGTACACATGTCTTTCTCCATTAACAGGGATAATATGTTCTGCTTTCATAGTATTTACTATATGATCATATATAGCAGAACCTTCATCCCAATATAATTCGTCATCTTCTTTTAATATCGAAGAAAAGGATAGTTCAGGGTTATTAGCTAATAAATTAAAAACCCCTTCAATGGAACCATATATGTTTAAAGCAACATCGAATATATTTTGATTATTTTTTACTTTATATATCTGCATCTGCTTCTGAAAAATCTAAATCTAACTCCAGATCTCCTGAGTAGGAATTAAAGGCAGCGTTGATGACATTAACCTTATCATTTTTGAACTCTGTTTGCAATTTTTCTGCTAAACCTGAGTGGGCTAAATTAGCATGGAGGTATTTAATCAGCCCCACACCAGATGTCGGGTATCTATAATTATTAGAAGGAACACACTGTAGTAATAAGTTTCTATTTTGAATATTGGCATTAATATTAGCCATATCAGAAATTCCACTGGCCCACAAATATGCTATACCTTCATTTAGTTGGATACAATAATTATCTTGACTTATAATTATAAACTGAGAAGCGCATAAATTCAAATCCTTAAAACCAAATAATTTCGTATGCACTTCAAACCATTCTGAATTGTTTGTAGGATTAACAATTACACGTTCGTTTCCTCCACTAAAATCTTTTACAATACATATCCTTATAGGCTTATATACTGGTGTGTAAGGTATTTCAACCTTTACCCCAACGGTATATAAAAGATTAGTATTAAAACTGGATGGTATGGTTATTTGAGCCGTTAAATATAGGTCTTTTTCTTCAAGCCATTTAAATGAATATTTCTTTGCCGCACCTTTGCTTTGTAGAATCATATCATTTGTGGCTGTATTTATTTGTATATCCTTTCTCATCAATATAGGTAATTAAAAGTAAAACTTTATTCCGCAGTTTGTACTATCAATATACCAAAGAATAGCTTCTTGATAAAATATTTGTTGATTTCAGCTTGTTATCTTGGGTAGAATATCAGTAGAACCTATAAAATCTACCCACATTCTACCACACGGCTAAAATCAGGTGTTTTTTTCTTCCTTTTTACAGCCTTCAAATCCCGAATAATCGTATTAGAAAGAACCTCTGAATACACCTCCGTAGTTCTGACGGAAGTATGACCTAACAACTTCTGAACGGTGGTAATCGGAACGCCTTGATGCACAAGCAGGGTCGCACAAGTATGACGGGCCGTATGATAGGTTATGTGCTTCCTTATCCTGGCAAGGGCAGCTAATTGGGCAAGATACTTATTGGCCTCTGAATTGGGTCCGATTTTAGCAAAATCAGTTACTATATCGTAACGCTCCAATACAGCCAATGCCTTACCCTCAAACAGAAGATGTAACGGAAGTCTTATCTCTACATCTGTTTTGACGGACTTGAAATGAAGCCACCGCTTACCATTCACACGAATAATGTTCTCAGGTGTAAGCTGGCAGAAATCGGAATAGCGCAGTCCGGTATAGCAACAGAACAGGAAGGCATCGAGTACATGGCGGAGCTTCTTGTCCACATCAAGATTCTCCAACCTCTTCAACTCATCCGGAGTCAGGAATTCTTTTCGCCCTTTCTCTTGCTTTATCTTGTACTTCCGGAAGGGGTAGGCATCGGAAGGGATATAACCCTGATTAATGGCTTCATTCACTAATGTACGTAACTGCCTCATGTGTTTGGCAACTGTATTGACGCTATTACCTTTCTCTTTCAAATGCACTTCAAAATCCTTTAGAAAGGTATAAGTAATGTCTTTGAAATCCAATCCGGGACGGAACTCCTGAAGCACGGTTATCGTTGTCATCAGGTTCTCCTTGGTACTTCTTTTACGGTCGGATTCCTGCACATAGATTTTGGCAAATACGGGGAAAGTGACATTGACCGGCTTGTCTTTTCTGATAGCATCCTTCAGCAATGACAAGGTAACCGGAATGCCGCGCTTCCATAGGGATAGCTCAATGGCTTGCAAGTGTAAAATAAACTCGAATAGCATTGTGTTCAGGTCATTCGCCTGAGGATGGTTACACACTTGAGAAGTTTGTTTATCCCAGTGTTCAGGTTTCAGATAAATGTTCGTTTTAAAGTATACTTTTCGTTGGTTAAGCAAGGCTTCAGCTTGCACAAGGGCCATTCCCTGTTTGTTTAGCTGTTTCTTTCTGTTGTAAACTAAGCGGTATTTGATTTTATCCATTTTTAAGCCAAATGTACTTTTTTTGACGAGAAGCTGCAAACCGATGTGGGAGAACTGTTATGGAAAAAATTACGTGTCACAAACTCTTTTGCAATCCATTATACCCATCAAATCCAATGGAACGGAGTAAGTCTCAATATCATTGGAAGCCATAATTTCTACAACGTAGGGGTTCGATTGGCAACCTACGCAAACAAAGTACCTTCCGATGGAATAGTCGGAGAGTTTTATTCCATACCATCCGGGTTTACCGATATAAAAGTTGTTTATAAGAATTGGGATGTTTACGTAGTATTCACTGTAGTACAAGGGCAATCTGTTTATTTTAAATACGATTGTAGCACCCCATGCGATATAATTAAAGATATTAGTTTCATTGACGAATCATACAAGGAGATAAAACCTATTGCACAATAGTGCAATCTGTCAGTCCGGTAATTTCATCATCTTGTGTAGCCATATCATACATTGAATCTCTAACTATCAGTTCTCTGACAATAGTTCTATCACCTAATGAATTATCCGAAGTCAAGTATATGGATATTCTATGGTCACTTTCGTATTTCATTTTTAGGTATGTATCGCTATTGGGCTGTCCATACAGGTATTTGACATATACTTTTGTGGTATCTTGTAATTCCATAGTATTACCAGCAATGTAAACGCAAAAATCACTTGATGGTTCACCTGTGGATATACATGATACTCTGATAGCAAAAGGAGCCCATTGGGAAGCTAATGAACGGTATAGTAATACGCTACGTTTGCCTTCTGATTTTATCTTTGTTGTTGCAAACTTGGAATTACTTAATCCGTCTTTCCCAGGAGTTACAACCGGTATCAGTTCTCCCACGTCTCCACAACCGATGTGGGAGAACTGATTGGTACAACCACTATTGAAAAAGCGGGGTTGTTATCTCCGGATTTATTCAAGGTATATCCTCATTTTGTAAATGCTTACGATTCTGTATATAAGATTGCAGACAATGTGACTGACTGGTATCGTGCCCCGATAGCGGTCTTATGCAATGATTCTGCTGATACGTGCATGGACTTTTTATCATTTATATACATACCAGATACAGGTTTGGCGGCTTCCTTAAAAAGAATTTTAAAAAAGCCGCTTCAAGTAAAATACTACATAAAAGGACGTGACCTATTCGTATCATTTACATTCAATAACGAGTTACCTAATCATGCGTATATTTTATCGCCTCACGGTGTCCAATTGGTCGGAACACCGGACATCATCGACGATAGCTTCACGGAGATAACGGAGAAGCTATAACGGGGGCTATTGTGCGGCAGTTGGCCACGGCTTGAATGGTTTTTCACCTTCTTTTATACGGACAAACACCTTTCCGTTGCCGGCCGAAAGCCGCTGCGTTATATAACCGTCATAGGAACGTACTT
>NZ_JBCODG010000114.1:0-7974 GCF_040928965.1 Bacteroides sp. 2201st1_D9_2201SCRN_220225
CTTTAAGCCAGTGCCTTTTTCTCTCTTTTGTTGCTGCCATATCCGGTTTTCTTTATTGGGAAACGGCATTCTTTTTCTTCGCACCCATATACCACAGGTAAACAGCCAGTACGAGGAACGCTGCCAGTATGATAATCATTTCCGTCTTATGCCCCATAGGGTCTACCCATATCTCGCTCAACAAATCCATACGGCCAAGGATCTCAATCGGTGTCCAGAACACGATAACGGTAGCGATTGCCATACGGATGTTGGCCCCCCACGCAGAAAGGCGCAACTGTTTGGCGAAGATAAAGAACGAGCCGATAAAGCATCCGACCCCCACCAACAGTGTCACCGGATGATTCTCGCCCAGGAATACATCATCGTAGCAGAACATCAGCAACAGGTAGGAAGTCCACAGCAACATCATCAGTTCCATGAACGTGACGATACTCGTGTGGCGCGTCATGGGGCGGGCGGCGATGTCGTTCTTCTTACCACGGAAGAGCAACCGTTGCCACCAGTTGATGAAGTTGCATCCGTTCTTTGTACTGAACAGGTACATTACCATAATCATCATCCAAAAACCGAACGAGGCGGGCAGTATGAGATATTCGGGACGGGTTACGATTTCACCCGTCACAGGGTCGAGTTCCGGCTGCGTGCCGAAACGGTTGGCAAAATACATGAAGAGAAATTCCACCCAGCCTGTCCAGAAGAGCAGACCGCCGAAGAATCCCCAGAGTGTTTGGCGCGTATCTCCTTTGGCGAATACGCCGACAATCACCATCGCCATACCTACCGCGCCCATGACAAAGGCCGAATAGTGCAGAACGGTCTCGCTCATCAGATGCTCCATGATAATCATCAGCCCGTGCCCCAAAGGCATGGTAAACAATACCATGAGGAAAGAAGCGATGGCTTTCCACCAATAGCGCCGTTTGGCGGCAGGAGGTGTTACATTTGTTGTTTCAGTGGTCGTTACGTTAGTCTTTTCCATATTCCATTAATTTACGTTTGATACATTTCTTGTAGAATACTATAATAATTGCCGCAGCAACCAGCATGGCGGCGTGCAGCGTAACTGTAAACTCCCAAGTGGGAGCATTGGGGCTGTCCCCGTACTTGTCTGCCATGACGAAGTGGGCGACCGTTATCGCCGTCAGGAAGACGATAACTGCCGGCCATTTCACCCACCGCCGGTTGCAGAAGCGCATAAAGCGCACGAATTGTCCCATCATACTTTCCGTCATTTCAATTCGTCGCAATAGTAACTGATTCTCCCGCCTTCATCACCGATTTCCACGTTGGCATCGTACCAACTGATAATCTGTATCTTGAAGTACCTCTCTCCGTCGGCGGTACGCACCACATACGTGTGGAACGAAGGGGTGTATGTGGGGGGAGGCCCGGAGAAGCTCATGGCCTGCGACAGCAGCGGGTTGGCATTGGTCTCGGTCGTGGCAGGACCGTTGTTGGGGTCGAACCACGGGTTGGCATCGAAGTCCAGATTGTTTTCCACAAGGTAATGGTTCCAGTCGTTCTGCGACATGGTGACGCGCACGTCGTCCGTGTCAACGACCCATTCCAAGTCGGAAGGCAGTTGTGAAACGCTCGTCCAGTCATCGTAACCGCCATAGCCCAAGTCGGCGGCACCGCCCTGACCGATGCCGCTCGTACCCGAATTGGTACGCATGGTATAGCCGCAGAAAGCCAGATCCCAGTCCGTGCGGTTGATTTGTTCGCCTTCCTTGATGTCCTTGTTCACGGTGTAAGTGTTGAATGACTCTCCCGTGCGGAGGTTGAAGTATATCCAGTCGTTCGTCACCCCTGTGGAATAGCCCGACTTGCGGGGCAGCGTCTTGCCCGTAAAGGGCTGTATGTCGTCATAGTCCACGCAGGAGAACATCGTGAGACAGCCCAGCAGGAGGCTTACCGTTTTGAATAATCCCATACGTTTCATTGTCGTATATTTAATCATTTCTTTTTCCTTAAAGAGTTAATCACATCGTCCAGCATAAATTCCAACTGCACCCATCCGCGTGTTCCCGGCGTGGCGGGCACGTTGAACATCGTGATGCCCGAACCGAGGGTTTTCGGCACGTAGTTGAAGATGTTGTCCACACCGAGCGTCAGTTTTACCTTATTGTAGAAGGTCTGCGACACCGACAGGTTGCACAGCACGTATTGCGGCAGGTCGCAACGGAAGTAGGCGTCATAGCTCTTGTTGTCCTCTTCCACGAACACGCGGTCCTGCACGTCGAACTTCTTGCGTCCCATGTACGAGGCGCTGAACACGGCGTTCAACCGGTAGTTCTTCTTCGTGAACTTGTAGTCCAGACTGGCCGTGGCGGCATGGGGAGAGGTGGTGTTCACCTGTATGCCCTCGTTCTTGCTCACGTTCACGAAGCTGTACGTCCCGTTCAGCGTCAGGCAGTCCAGCACGTGCCAGCGCAGCAAGGCTTCCAGCCCCAGAAGGCGTTGCTTGCTCAAATTGGTGTACTCGAAGTTGTACTGCATGTCGTAGATGCGCCATACGCCCTCGATTTTATCACGGAAATAGTTGCCGTAGGCCGTACCGGACAGGAACAGGCGGTCGTTGCTGTACTCGGCTCCCAGCGAGAAATAATTGTTCTTTTCCGGTTGCATGTTCTCGTTTCCGCGGATCATGAACATGCCCAAATGGTCCCAGTTGAAGAAGAGTTCCTTGATACTCGGAGAACGGTATCCCATCGAATAGTTGGCGCGGATACTCCACCGTTCGTTGGGCGAATACTTGGCGGCAATCTTGGGCATCCCCATGAAACCGAACGCCTTCGAGAAGTTGGTACGCAGTCCGGCAGACACCATCCACTTGGGGTTGATGGTCCACTCATCCTGCAAGAAATACTCCGTTTCTTTCAAGGCGCGGGTTTTCAGGTCGTGGTTGGCATTGCCGGAGAAACGGTCGGAGGTCAGTTCGTCCGACGTATGTTCCACACCGAAGATCAGGCTGTGCCCGTCGAAGTAGTTGCTCGTGATGGTCAGGCGCGGCTGCCAGATGCTACTCTCGTAGTCCTTGTTGCGCGTGTCGATGCGCTCGTGCCGCTTGAAGCGGTCGTAAAAGTCGGCATGAAGGCTACCCGTAACGCTGAACCAGTCCTTCACGTGGTAGGTCAGCTTGGCTCCCGCCGTCCAGTCACGCGCCTGGCTGAAAGTCATGTCCTGTATCAGGTCATACGTGTTCATGAAGAAGGTGCTCCCGTAAACCAAGACCGAGAGGTCATCGGTCGGGTCGTAATACAGTTTTTGGGAAACCGTGATA
This sequence comes from Bacteroides sp. 2201st1_D9_2201SCRN_220225, assembly GCF_040928965.1. NCBI lineage: Bacteria > Pseudomonadati > Bacteroidota > Bacteroidia > Bacteroidales > Bacteroidaceae > Bacteroides > Bacteroides sp. 2201st1_D9_2201SCRN_220225. The sequence continues at coordinate 3,287 of NZ_JBCODG010000114.1, forward strand.
TGCTCCTTGCCCTCGATGCCCATCGGCGGACGTGAGGACGAGTTGACCACGGTGATGTCGTGCGGAAGGAAGGGATTGGCCTCCTGCGTGTAGACCTTCTTGTCATTCTCCGCCTGATACATGTAGAACGCATCCGAGGAACTGTACCATGCGTCGGTCTGCGAGGTTACTTTCCCCGCCTTGAATCCGGCAGATACCCAGCCTTGCAGGTTGGGGCGGTCGGCATTCTTCTCGAACATATACAAAAAATCCTTCGGTTGCGGATTCTTGTAATTGCGCTCGTTCATCTGTCCGTAGCGCACACCTGCGTCGATGGAAAGCGGTTTGGTCGTTTTCTTCGTGATAAGGTTGATTACCGCACCGGCGGCACGCGAGCCGTACAGCGTACTGCTGGCTCCTTTTACAATCTCGATACGGTCGATGGCGTGCAGGTTGAAACGCTCGTAGTCGAGATTCCCGGCCATGTCGCCCGTCATGCGCTCGCCGTCCATCAGGAACAGCACGTGGCGGGCGTCGAGCCCCTGCATGGAGATTTCGTTTCCGAAGCCCACCTTCTGGATATTCAGACCGGGAGTTTCCTGCTGCAATGCCTGTTGCAGGTTGCTGTATCCGGCTTCGACCAACTGCTTGCCGCCCAAGACTTGCGTCGTAACGGGCGACATCTTGATGGGTCGCGCAGTACGTGAACCGGTGACGACCACCTCGTTCAGTCCCAAATGGTCCTCTTCCAGATAGACGGTTTTCTCGGTTTCGGTCGCTTCTATCTTTCCTGTTGCCGGAACAAAACCGACATAGGATATTTTGTAATAATACGTTTTCTTGGAGGGGATTTTCAGTTCCGCCAGCCCGTCCACATTCGTGACGCTCCCCTGCAGGTTTTGCAACGCTTCGTTATCGGCATAGACCACAGTGGCCGCAATGACCGGCTGTTCCGTCCCTTTCTCCAGAACTTTGAGCTTTACTTTACGTTGTGCTTGGGCATTCATACATGCCAGTAAGACACAAAATAAGATGGCTGTTATTCTTTTCATCTGTCTATCATCAAAACATGTTATTCTACACAAAAAAGAGGGAAAGCCGTGTGTCTTACGGTCTTTCCTTCTTTCCTGCAATCGAAAGGTCAAGCCTTGCCCTGTTCTTTCTTGGCTTCTTCCAAGTCTTTTTCGTACTGGGCAAATTCTTCTTCAAAGCGGTCGATACGGCTCTTGTCGATTTCTTGCAGGAATGTTTCGGTGCGGACGTTCATCATGTTGTAGTCCACGATGAACTCCACTTGCTTGGTGTCCACGTTCAGGAAACCATCTACACGGGCGCCGCTCCCTTCCTGGTTGTCCGCAGCGTCATCGCCGCTCGTGGTGACATTTCCGTCCGTTCCCACGAACTTCACCCAACCGCTGCCGGGGTATTCATCCTTTTCCCAACTGTTGAGTTGCATAAACTTCGTTGCACAGCGGAAGGTGATGGCGAAGGGCATGGCGCCCACGGTGAAGTCGCTCAGGTCGAGCACCATCGTGCCGTCTTCCCGCCAAGAAAAGTTGAATTTGGTGGGGCAACCGCTTTCCAACAGCGTCTTGTCCACACCGCTCATTGTAGCACGGGTTGAGAGCACGAGGTCTCCTACAAGGATTTCCTTCGCCTTATCAATATATTCCTGTGCAGGTGGCTCATTGGTAAGTGAATCGTCACTTTCACACGAACTTAATCCGATTACTGTTGCCATAAGAAGGCTGAATAAAAAGTATAACTTTTTCATTTTGCTTATATAATTTACTTGTTTTGTAATCCATAATTGTTTCCTGTTCATTACCCTTGCCTGCGTGTATTCCGCAAAGGGTATGTAAAGTCATGGTTTTTACATGATTAAAGGCAGGCTTTTTCCGATGGCAAAGTCAGTCTTTGATGTGTACCGCATGTAGGCTTCAGAAGCGGTTCAGGCGGTTTGGATAATTTTGTTTCCTCGCCGTCGGTTGCATACCGGGAGTGTTTTTAGCGGCATAGCAGCCTTGCCGACAGGATAATGGTGTCTTCCCCATTGGGTGAGGTGAATATATTGTGATAATTTTTTCTTAGTAACACACAAAAAAAGAGCTAAGAGAAAGCCGTTTGACAGCTTTCTCCTTACTCTTTCTGAATTTAATTTCGTTGCTTGACAAAATAATGACGAATTATTTTGTTCCAACAAAATGTACGGATGCAGGGAAATCTGCACCTAAGAACTTACCGGATACTGCCAGAGTAAACTCGATAGTGTTGCCTGTAACTTTGGCATCAGTCAAAGAATCCAACTTCAACTTTACCAAATCCATTCCTAAGATGGTCAAATATCCAGCATCAACTCCTGAATCAGCAGTAATTTCACCGGTTTCTTCATCTACATTTACATTCAATTCGATGGTGATTGTACCCGGCATACTGCCGATTTGTGGAAAATCGCAAGTTAAAAGACCTCCTTCAAGAGTATAAGATGCAGCACGTGGCTCATAATCTTTCCCTTTCATCTTGATTTTGTCCATCGTACCGTTATAAGTACCTTCGTAATCGCTGATTGCCAATACGGTACTTACACCTTCTACACCCATCACTGTGGCAGCGTCAGCAGACTGCGCCATTCCGAAACTTGCTGCAACAAGGGCAGCTCCTAAGAAAAATTTTCGCATCGTTTTTATAATTAAAGTTTAACAAATAATTTAATTACACTTTATTTTTGTTTGTTCAATAAAGTCCTCCAACGGCATCCTTTGTTTTTGCTATTTGTTAATATAGAAGTGTATCCCAATCTTCTTACTTTATCAGATGGGTCGATGTCGGTATAGTTTGCTTTCAAGAATGCTTGGGTCGATTCTCTGTTAAAGGTGCTTTCTGAACAAGCGAAGGTTGTACCGGCATATCCATCTTCACTATAGAAAATAGTCAGATTCGGATAAACCAGATTAAAGTTTTCATTCAAATCACCTATTTTGAGGTCAGCTACCATCTTGACATTCGATATATCGAATGTTTCCAATGCGTCCAAGCATTCAATATCAATGGCGTAAGCTTTCAGTTCATCCTTTTCGGGCAGTTTGATTTCCTTCAAGGCAGGACATCCTGTCATTCTTATGGCGCTGCCGTATGTATTGTTGCCTTCTGTTTCTTGGTCACGCTGTCCCCAAATAGTAGAGTGGCTTAAATCAATGCTTGTTATAGCCGAATTGTTTTGAATCCAAACTGCTCGTAAATCGGTAGCATTGGATAAGTCAAATCCTTCCGATGCTATTTCCTGCATTATAATCTGCGTAATAAACTTCCCTAACTTCAATCGAGGCGCAGAAGCCCCACTTTCTGCTCCGGCAGAATAAAGGCTGACTTTAGCACCTTCCCAATAAGGACTTGCCACCAAATATTGGATACCTTCAAAGTTGGTAACATTGTCAGTCGGTTTAATGAGAATCTCAGCTGTTTTTTGTGATGCTCCTAAATGGTTGCTAATATCTATTTGGTCGCCATCAAGCAAATCGGGAAAGTTGGTCTTCAAATAAGTGAGCAGGTTTGCGTCGGGCACGTCGCGCAGGGTGGTATAGGTTTGCAGATTGCCATCGACATCAGTCATCTTCATATCAATGGTGCCGGCGGTGATGGCTTCCTTGTTTTGGCGGTAGAAACGCACGAGATCTTCGATATTCTCTTTAGCGGTTTCCGGAAGGTAAAGTTTGGTAATTTCGTGCAGGTTAGTCACAGTTTCATCGCCGTTTTCTTCCACTACGACACTCACAAGATTATCATAGTCGTAGATTTCATTACCCGTCAGGTCTATTCCGGTGATTTGTTCCGGTAATTTGGCAAAGTCGAACGCCGGGCCGTAACCATTGTCCGACAGATCCACATCAGTCAAGTTAGGGAACATGGAAAGTTCTGCCAGTGCGTCTGTGGAAATCTGCGTTCCGGAGAGGTCAAGCGTCGTCGTATTGTTAGCCAAATCATCAAGCAACAGATTGCCGTCCTCGTTGAATGTGTAGCCTCTTTGAACAAGAATGGTTTTCAATTCGGTATTCTGCACGGCACCCGTGCTGTATGAGAGGGTGTTGTCGTCATCGCTGCACGATGCCCCTACCAGCAACATTGCGAATGCCATCAAACCGACATGCAAATTGTTTCTTTTCATCTTTCTGTGATTTTATTTTTATTATATATTATTATTTCGGGAGCGCAAAATTACAATAGGAGTATTTTTAGTACAATACCTAAAAATGATGATTTTATCAAGCAAAAATCACCATTCAAAGAATAAAAAACATAAATTTCGCTTCTACCTTATAATTGTTTGTTAAAACGGTACTTGAAGGAGAGCATGAACCAACTACCTATCTGCTGCGTGTGTCTCTCCGACAATCTGGAGGAAGAGACGCTGCGGGTAAAGTTCTTTTTCTGGCTAAGGATGTCCGCCCAGTAGAATGACAGTTCCGCCTTCTTCTGTTTGAGGAAACGCCAAGAAAGGGAGGCGTTCCACACTACCTGGTCATCTTCGCCGGGGGTGATGTTCGTACCGTTGCGGAAAGAATAATCGACATCGCTCCGCAACTGAATGCCGCCGGGCAGGTCGGCGTAGGCGTTCACCCCCAAGCGATAGTCGCGGGTGTAATCGCCGGTTTCGCGCAAAAGGTTGGTGGAGTGGCGGAAACGCCAGTCACCCGTCAGGTCGAAACCTCCCC
>NZ_JBCODG010000115.1:0-7962 GCF_040928965.1 Bacteroides sp. 2201st1_D9_2201SCRN_220225
AAGATTTCTGAGTTAGTTTTATGCAAAGATAGGATTTTTACAAATATTACCCCTCAGGTTTTTACATTGACCCTTTTTTATTTACTTTTTATTTGATAATACCTCTTGGCTTTGTATTTTTGTAGATTAACTTTGATTTTATAATACTATGGATGAATTGCAAAACTATAAAACAGTGTTTGTTGTAGGTAACGGGTTTGATTTAAATCTTGGTCTGAAAACTTCTTATAAGGATTTTATGAAAAGCCATTGGTTTTCTGATATAAAGAACAATTTTTTGGTGGACTATCTTCGGAAGAAGCAATCTTTAAATTTATGGATTGATATTGAAAATGAGTTAAGTGTGTATTCACAAAGTACTTTTCTTCCAAGAATATATATAGAAGGTAAACCTAAAAAGGGTGATACATTGCGTGATGAATACAATGAATTGTGCTCTCATTTAAAGTCATATTTGATGGAGGTGACTAAAGAAGGGAACTATTTCTCAGCTATGGGCACTTATGTATTAGATCAAGCGTTTAAGTTATCCCCTGTATATATCCTTACATTTAATTATACCAATACAATTGAAAATATACTAAGTGATATTTCATATAATGAATCAGAATATATAATTAACCACGTACACGGTACATTAAAGAATGGCTTTGTATTTGGCGTAGAAGATAATGCCCAAGTAGATAAAAAGCATGTTTTTTTGTATAAATCTCATAGTCCTTATCAAAAAGTAAAGGGTTTACCTTATATTTTGGATAACGCAGAAAGAATAATATTTTTTGGATACTCTTTGGGGCAAACCGACCATTCTTATTTTGATGATTTTTTTAGACGACAAACTCAATTTGGGTGTAAAGAAAAAGAATTTATATTTTATCACTATGGACAAAACTCTTATGATGATATGAAGTGGCAAATTAAAATTTTGACAAATAATCAGCAAGCTAAATTTGGAGAATATAATAATATTAGTTTTATAGATATAAACAAAGAGAGATAGTTCAATTTTACTAATAGGAATGGTTGGTAGATTTAATATTATGACAGAACTCAAATATACGTATGCTCTTGATAAGAATGAAAAGTGTGTTGGTATTGAAAATGCTCAGAAAGGAATAGAATATCGATGTCCTCATTGTAAAGGAGAAATGGTTGTAAAAGAAGGTTCTGTTAAAGTAAAGCATTATGCTCATAAGATAAGACCGCAAAACTGTAGCTATGAAACTTATCTTCATGCTCTTGCTAAGAAAAGAATTGAAGAGTGGTTTAATTCAGATGGTGCATTAAATATCTCTTTTAAAACAAAAGATAGATGCTCTAATTTTGAACATTGTCTATGGAATCATGATGACTATACTTCTTCTTATTATTGTGAGAAAGAAACGAGCCAATCTTTTAACTTAAAGAATTATTACAATGTAATCACTCGAGAAAAAACATATAAGGGGTTTCGTGCAGATTTGCTTCTTACCAATTCGGAGAATAAATATGAACCTGTTTTCATCGAAATTTTAGTTTCACATCAGTGTGAGAAGGGGAAGTTAGGGTCTGGGATACGTATTATTGAGGTGGCTCTAAATTCAGAATATGAACTGAATACTATTATACAAAGTGGAATGATTTCCGAGAGCGAACGAGTGAATTTTTATAATTTTAAACGTAGATGTAGAATATCTGAAACTGAAGGTTTGATGCTTAATAAGTTCGTATTATTAGATTCTATGCAAGGGTTTTGTCCGAGTAATCGTAGCAATTGCAAAATATATACTCAGAGACATTCATCTGCTATATTTGAGATTACATTCGATTATTTGGCAAATCGTACTATATGGATAAACCCTTTTGTCTTTGGTTGGGCAATTGTATATAAGAATTACGAAAATGCAAAGAACTGTTTTTTATGTAAATATTATAAGGAAAATAGCTATACAAATCAAAGGCTATGTTGTCTATATAAAAAGAAAGGCATTGAAAAATATTGTAAATCTAATCAGGCTATAGGATGTAATGAATTCACAGTCGATGAAAACGTTATAAGTGAGAACTGCAATTATTTGTCTCATATTGTATATAATGTTTGGAAAAAAGGTATGGATAGTAGGGGGATAAATTATATAAAAGGAAAGGAAACTTACTGAACTGTCTTTCCTTTTATGGCTAAAAATTCAGACTTGTTTATGACGTGCTTTGGCTTCCATTAAAGCTTTTTGTCCGTTTCTATTTGATAATTCTTCCTTGATTTGTATTTTTGTGAAGTAACTTTGATTTTATAATACTATGATTCAGAAAAAAGATAATCCTATTCCATATAAATGTACAGAATGTAAATTTACGGTTACACAATATTATGGTACTAAACTATATGCTTTACATACAATATTAGTTAGCAGTAGTTTTAATCAAGTAAATTTTGTAATAGCCCTTGGTGATGATCGTGATTATGTGAAACAGATAGCTAAATATGTTGATAAGAGTGCATATTTCAAACAGTATGTTTTTCTTGCTAAGGAACACTATAAAAATGCAATTCCCTTTTTTATCAAGGATAAAGGTGCTGTTCGGTGTGATTATGATGGTACTCCAATCTTAAGCTATGAATGTGATATATGGTGTCCGAAATATCATAATGGGGATAAATTCTTTTATTTTAAGCATAATGATGCGAAAAGCAGGTTTGATTATCTTGTTAGAAGAGGAGATTTAATTGAAGCTGTAAAAGAGAACGAAAAATGGCATTTTCCTAAGAATATAAATGAAATTTTATTTATGCCACCCAAATATAAGACTGAGGTAATTCCACTGAGTGAGTTGCTTAAATGAATAATGGCCATGATACAAGAAGAATACCAATTTGACGAAGCCTCAGTACAGGCAATCATGCACTGGGCGGAAACAGCACAGTTACCGAAAGAAGTAGTATTGAGTGAATCTGAGCATATCTACGACACGTCTTTGTATGTTCGGGCGAACATTAACGACATCAAGCAGCATTATCCGGATGCGTTTTATAATCCGGCTATCATCCGGCTTTACCGGTTGAAGGAATTTGTAGAAGGGATGGCTGAATAGTCGTCCCTTTTCACTATATTTTGCTATCTTTGCCCACATGACTTACAACGAGGCTTTATCATATTTGGAACGCATTAAGGATACCGCCATTGGTGCACCCGTGAAAGGGCGTTTCATAGAATCATTATTCATCGGTCCTACCGATTGGGAACAAATGACAGACTTTATGAATCTCCGTATCCAGAAAGGAGAGGAAACGGCTTTGACTGAGTTTGACAGTGCCGGCAAGAGTCTTTCTGTATATGGGGTGTCGGTCAATAATGAATTTGACGTGCCGCATTGGGATATGATTATTATGGATAATTGGGAGCTGATGATAGGTAATTGAGATGAAAAATCCCCGTAGCGGCTCAACTACGGGGATGGTGTCAAATAACAGAGTATCAATATGAGATACTAAGTGAGCCTATTTTTTTAGAAATGTCCTGTAGGGCATCGTTAAATGTCTGTAATTCTTCTTGTGTGAAGCGTGCCGGTTTTCCGTTTACCAGATTACCATTTAATCTCTGATACAGCCATGACCTACTTTTATTAAAGTATTTCTTCGCAAGATAGCTTAGAGAGACTATTTCGGCCACTTCTTGCAGCTGTAGTTTGATTGCGCTCTCTTCTATAACATCCAGTTTCTTATCAATGTTCTGTAAGCGCTCTGATACAAAGTTGGCAATAGCTTTCTTATCTTCTTCCGAAGTGTACTTGGCTGCTATTTCTGTCATTCTGGTATAGAACTCTGGAGAGTCTGTACCAAGTAGTGGCTTTAATGCCAGTAATTCATCTTTCAGTGCCATATATTTATTTTTAGTGCCCTCTCCGGAGAGAGGGGCTTTGTTTTACTTCTTTTTTTCTAACTCTTTTAAGACTTTGTCGATTGTCAGTAACCGGTCTAACCTTTTGTCAATCTCTTTTTCTTGGTTTGTTCCGGTAACTTCGGCGATAAATCTTAGTTGGTCTAGTTCTTTTTTGAGGAATGCTCTTTGTATAAGCAAATCCTTTTTAATTTGTTCGTTACTCATGTTGATTACTTTTGTTATTTGACATTACAAAGGTAATAATCTTTTGATTATTATACAAACATTGCATGAATTATTTTCGCTATCTCGTATATTTTTTCCATATTTACAGTGCGTTACATATTTTATTGAATAGGAGGAATAGTAATATTCCGACCATAAAGCTACTGGTGATTGATTTTGCCAGTAGCTTATTCATATACGGTTCTGCCCCCTGTGTGATAGCTTAATGGTTTCACTGTATCCTCCTATTTGAGAATATGTAACGCAACGGGAAAGCGGAACCGTTCTTTTTTCCGCTTCTTAATCCGTTGCATTATGGGTAAATCTCAATCATCCTCTCCAAAGCTTACAAAGGCTTTCATTGGCTACGGTCATTATCAGCTAACGGTCTCACGTATTCCGATTACGTGAAAACCGCGATAACGGGAAATATGGAGTTAATAGACCGTTTGAACTCTGATGTAGAAAAGGAGAGGGAAGAAGCCACTGCCGAAGCAATAGCTTTTGTCCAGGAACAATCACTTTAAGCTGTCGAAGATTTTCCTCATTGCATCATCAGCGTGTTTTCGCATTACTCGAAAATAGTTGAATATAGGACGGTTCGTTTTCATTGATTGGCCGATACAATATTCAAGAATTTCTAAGGATATACCTAATTCGAATCCATGTTGAACGAATGATTTACGTGCAGAATAATAAACCACATGCTTTCTTATCCCTGCTATTTTGGAGAGTTCTTCCATTTTACGGGATACAACAGAATAACATTGCCCGAATGTTTTATACTTACCAAAAACAAGTTTACCATTCTTCTGCATATATTTGTTTATGATTTCCCTTGCTTCCGGCTGGACGGAGAATGCCGTTTTACTTTCACCACTTTTTTTGTTCTTTGTTTTTCGCCGGTAATATTCTATCCATTCTTTTCGGAAATCAATATCAAGCATATCTACAAGATTGATACCACCCAAGTAATAGCTTAACATGAAAATATCACGTACTACTCCGATATTGTATTTAGGAATTTCCATATCTCGGATTGCCTTTATTTCATCAATGCTAAGGTCTAATTCACGTATATTGGCTGACGGCATTCTGCAGAACTCAAACGGCTCTACTTCATATCTGACCATATTATGTTTCTTGGCATAGTTGATAATTACTTTGAGTAATGTAAGGTAGATTTTAATGGTGGTAGGAGAGAGCCGTTTGTCTTCAAGGTCCATTTCAAAATGCTTGATGTTTCGAGGCGTAATCATTGAAAGTAGCAAATCACCTTGTGACTTGATGAATGATTGGCATGCCAAACGATACAACTTTTCAGATTTGTTTCTTTTCTCCTCTGCGAGTTCTGACAGATAAGATGTCATTGCAGAGGAAAACTTGGCATTGGTGTAGTCTTTCTTTTTTATGATGATTTCTCGGAGCTCGGAACATGAATATACATCCACATCATATATGTTGTCAATAACATTCTGATAATGGTTAAGTAGATTCCGAAGTTTCATGTTCATTGAAGCGGCTTCCGGATGATTGATAACTTGCCCCTCTTTGAATTGTGATAGGGTGTCAATAATACAGTTTGTTGGAATATATCTGGTATTGGAATTATGGGCCAGTGATATTCTTACTTTGTGCTTTCCGTTGATAAGCACTTTTGCAGGTACGATACAAAGTTTAAGCGTTGCCATATTTTTGTTTAATAAAGTTGCGACAATTTGTTAGTAATAAAATCGGTGTCCGACAATCGTCCGACAATCAAATTTTGCAACCTGCTGCGAAATATTGGAAATGCACTTTTTCCGTAACTGCTTGATATACCTAAAATAAAAGCACTTCCAACGTTCGCTTACGGAGGAAGTGCTTTACACAAAAACTAAACTAGACTTAACTAAACTATTCTATTGGGGGAGTTTCACAACTCCTATCTGTTCGCGGCAAAGGTAAAAAAACATCTTTTAATATGCAATAGGATATTATTAGAAATAGCCCGATTTCAATAAAATATAAACCTATAAGGGTATTTTTAACTCCTTTTATTAAGAAAATCTTGGAATATTTGTTTATAACTGTCACTGACGGGGATATAGTTCTTGCCAAAGACAATACGTCCACGGTCGATGATACGTATTTTGTCTTTTTGGACGATATAGGAACGATGCACGCGTATGAAGCGTGAAGCAGGCAGAAGTTCTTCTATGGACTTCATGCTCATGAGCGAGAGAATGGGTTTGGGAGAGTTCTCCTCATAGATTTTGATATAATCTTTCAAGCCTTCGATGTAAAGAATATTTTTGAGCTCCACTTGTATCAGTTTGTAATCACTTTTTACGAAGATGCTTTCAATTTCCTCTTGGGGCTGTTGCAGCAGTTCGAACCACTTCACTGCTTTATTGGCGGCTTGCAGAAAGTCTGCATACGAGATGGGTTTCAGCAGATAATCGAGGGCGTTGACCCTATACCCGTCTATGGCATATTGGTCGAAGGCGGTGGTGAAAACGATACGGGTATGTGTATCTACCATTCTGGAGAATTCCAGGCCGTTGAGTTCGGGCATTTGGATATCGAGAAAAAGAAGGTCGATACGTTTGTCCGGCAAGTCGCTCATCGCTTGCACTGCACTGGAGTATTTGCCGGCAAGCTCCAGAAACGGGGTTTTGTTGACGTAGCTCTCCAAAAGGTTCAGGGCCAGCGGTTCGTCATCTACGATTGCGCACTTCAGATTCATGTTGTCAGTAATTGATTGTTAAAACCGATTTATATTCTTTTCCGTCCTCACTTATGCCGTGCTTCCATGCGTACCGGCCGGGATAGGTCAGTTCCAGACGCTTGCCTACTTGTTCCAGTCCGATGCCGCTGCCGCTTTTGTCGGCTTCGCTCTTGGGGTGGTAGCTGTTGGTTATTTCGCAACGTACTTCATGCACGTTCTCGCTGAAATATATACGGATATGGCTGGGCTCGGTGGGAGAGATGCCATGTTTGAAAGCATTCTCTATGAGGGAGATGAATATCAGCGGGGCAATCTCCGTAGGGCTGTCGGGACGAATATCGAAACGCGTTTCAACAGTGACGTTGGACGAGAGACGGATGCGCATCAAGGCGATGTAGTTCTTGATGAAATCCATTTCCTTGCCTAAAGTTACGAAGTTCTGCTGATTGTCGTAAAGGACATGGCGCAATAAACGGCTCAGTTCCTGTACGGCTGTTTGTGCCTTATCCGTATCAAAGGCAATGAGTGCGTAGATATTGTTCAGCGTGTTGAGCAGGAAATGCGGGTTGAGCTGGTTGCGGAGATTCTTTAATTCGGCTTCCGTGCGACTTTTTTCGGCTTCGCGGCGGGCGGCTTCCACCTGCACCCAACGTCCGCTGAGGCGAATGGCCGCACTCAACCCTACGGTAAGTATCATGGAAAAGAAATCGCGCATGATGAATATCCACTTCGGCGGACCGATGTGCCTTTGGCCCTCACCGTCGGCTTTTGCGTAGGTGTGGAATGCGTACTCCTGCCAAAAGTGTACACCGGCTGTAACGCAAGCTATCAGCAGTATGTTCAGCAGGAGATACTGCCGTATGCGCCCCTCGAACAGATAACGGGGAATGAGGAAGCAGTAATTGCAGTAGAATACGATAAGAAAAGATAGCGGAACAATGCTGCCATGACGCAGGTATTCCATCCATGTAATGGTGAAACCGCTGCGTGTCATCATCACGAAAGGAAAAGCAAATACAATTCCCCAGCCGATGATATGAATCAGGGCTTCGATGATGCGCGACCGTGAGTAGAGAATTTGTTTCATACAAATGCAAATTTAGATATAAATCACGATTTATATGCCAGTGGGATATGAAAAAATCAAGACCACCCCTATCTTTATGGCGT
>NZ_JBCODG010000116.1:0-7493 GCF_040928965.1 Bacteroides sp. 2201st1_D9_2201SCRN_220225
GTGAGCTCAAGGGAGGTCACATTCAAGATAGACAACAACAAGGCTAAGTTAAGCCAGACTGACGCAAAGTTCTATGTTATTACCGTCAGCCCTTCAGAGAAAGAGCTGCGCTGCATGGGCAGGACTCCGCAGGAGCGTGCGGAAGCCTTGCAGTGGTACATCCGGCAGGACGTGATGAGAAACTATGCGGAGGGCTTCGGAAAAGGCTTGAGAAGCGATGATGTGGAATATTACGCAAAGATCCATTTCAATCGGGACGGTGACAGTGACAGCGATATGCACGCACATATCATCGTCAGTCGGAAAGACCGGAGCAACACCAAAAAGTTAAGCCCTAAAACGAACCACACCGGAAAGAAGAACTGCGGCAACGTGAAGGGAGGTTTTGACCGGACGGATTTTTTCCGGAAGTGTGAAAGCTCTTTTGATCGGCGCATGGGGTTTGACCGGGAGCCGGAGGAAAGCTTCGACTATCTTAATGCCGTCAAGAACGGAAGCCCGGCGGAAATAGCCCGGCAGGTGGAACGTGCGGAACGCATCAGAAAGGAGAAATGGGACAATCTCAAAGCGGAGCTTCAATCCCGGCAGGAACCGGAGAAGTCGAAAATTCAGCAGGTGGAAAAAACGCCGGACATCGAGCAGCCTATTCCCAAAAAGAAGCAGCAGGAGGAAGATCTGGAACTCCTGAAGAAGCCAAAAAGGAGCAGAGGTTTCGGAATGGGCATGTGATTTTTCTATTTTCCGGCACCGTTTATCTCGCTTACCGCAACATACGTAAGAAATGGACCATGCCCATAGCCAACTGGGCGACCATCGCACAACAATTAGCGGAATCCAAAATTTGCTAATACTTTATTTATTTCTACCTTTATAGCCATTAATAAAACAATAAAATTTTATTCATGGAAAAGCAAACAGCAGTTAGAGAAACTTTATTAAAAGAATTTGCCAATTGCAGTGATAAACTTTTCACTTTAGGAATAATTCGTACAGATAGCTTTACTGGAGAAATAGGAGAATTTATTGCCTCCAAGTATTTTAAACTAAGTTTAGCTGGTAAATCCACAAAAGCATACGATGGAGTATGTCCTAAAGGCTATAAATATCAAATTAAATCTAAAGTTATATCTAACAATAATCTTACTCATCATATTTCTAATCTAAAATATCAAGATTTTGACTATCTCGTAGTTGTATATTTTGATATATATTACAATCCTATATCCATATTAAAAATCCCTTCTAATAAAATTAATACGGAAGAATACATTATTGGCGCTTCTTCTGTGCATTCATTTTCTCAGAATATAGCTCGATTAAAATTACTTCAAAAAGAACAAGTCGCTATCAGAAATTTTGCTCAAAGTTACTTGAATTTACAAAAAGAAGGGATTATTAGAAGCCGTAAAGTAGTAGGGGATATTGGAGAATATTATGCTTGTAAACGCTTGAACCTAAAATTATCTAGCAATAAGAATGAGAAGGGACTGGATGCAATAGGTCAAGGAGGATTAACTTTTGAAATCAAAACAAGGCGAGTATATGATAGTGAAAGACGGACTTCTGAAACAAGAAGAATAAACAATCTAATAGGCAAAAATGCAGATTATTTAATTGTGGTAACTTTAAATCATGCCTTTGAATGTTCTGGAATGTGGATAATGCCAATGAAAAATATAATTAATCCTAAATCAGCCAATCTTAAGATTGTTAATACAACAAAAGGAGTAAAGAATTTAGTACCAAGCCAAATTAGTTGGTTAAACACTGGCGAGAAGTTTGTATCATTTAATTGCATGGATAAACAAAATAACTCTCAAGTGGAAGTCACAAATTCTGATATTAAGGGAAACAGCAATAAAATGCGTATTATTCTAATTATAATCATTATCTTCGCTATAATATGTTTGGTTGTGTGATTATTAATCTCAATTCTAAATATTTGTTAATATGATTTTACCAACAATGACATTGACCGAATTGGCAAAGGAAATTCAGTCTGATTACAAGGAAGTCCATGCACGCTGGACTAAATTTAATCCCAAATTCAATAAAATGAGATTGAAGCAAACATATTATCCATGGATATGGAATACAGAGATTATTACAAAGAAAAATAATAAATGGTTCTTCAGCTTTTATGCACAATCTAAAGAGGATGCTAACGTTGTAATTCCTCATGCCTACATTACTTTTAGGTATGGAGGAACTACATGGGCAGCTTATCCGCTTAAAGGGACAAATGTGTTACTGATTTTTTCTTCCCATTTCTTTGAACGTTACATTGAACGTTTCTTGGAACTAAATAAGGATGAGAAGCAATACACATCCCTTGATATAATAAAATTATTTTATTTACGCAATAACCACATTGGATGTATAAAACCTGAATTAGAAGATTTAGCTAGAGGTTTCTGTGAAGATGGAATGATTTTAGGTGAATGGATTTCTGAATCTGCTGCATTAATCAAAACCTTCTTATCTCGCAATGAACTAAAAGTAAATCAATATACAGAGTATTACGATATGTTTCATAATTGGATTATCCAAGATATGTTCTTAGCTCACAAAGGATATTCTCTCTCATCTATGGAAGAATTTGATAATTTACCAGATTCCTACTTCTCGCCTAAAGAATGGGAAAAATTTCTTAAACTAAGAGGTAATGAAATGTGGATAAATATAGCCATTGAATGTAGCGAATTTAGAATTGAACATAAAGAAGAATATGAAAAATGTTCTAATATGCTTCAAGCGATTATGGACAATCGTTCTTTAGAATAAAAAGTAACATTATGATTACCCCAGAAGAATTAATACAAGACTTAATAGATTTTTATGGTTATGAAGTGGACTTGTCGTATGCGATTAACTACATAGACATGGTAGGTCAATATGCCTCAGTTAATGGTTTTCATCTTTGGTTGCAAGATTTGTTAATATGAATGATACAAGTCCTTCAACGTTTTCGAGGATAAAACCAGCAGGTTCCTTTTTCTTTAAAATTCTTTCAACATCAAAAAACAAAGTACCACGTGTTTCTGTAAAGCCCAATCTTTTTCCGCCGCCGGAAAAAGATTGGCATGGAAAACCTGCACAACAAATGTCAAAATCTGGAATTTCTTTTTCATTAACTTGTGTAATATCTCCGTTTATTAACTCGTTAGGATGATTTTGTTTTAAAACCTTTATGGCATGTTTCTTGATTTCAGAAGTAAATACACACTCTGTTTTATAACCAGCTTCGTGTGCGGCTAATTCTAAGCCACATCGAATGCCACCAATTCCAGCAAAGAGGTCTATAAATTTAATAGTTCCTTTCATTATAATTCGGTGTTTACTTTTATTTTCCCTATTGTTTTTTGTTCGTCACGTACCCGGCACAGTTCCCGGTGTGCCTTTTCCTTGTATTCTAGCAAAGCGGAGTTTTCGGAGCGCAGCCGGGCAATCTCCCGTTCTTGTTCTTCGCTTTTGGCTTCTGCCTTTGCTTTTTCTTCGGCAGCATGGGCGATCAGTTCCGGCGCAGGGAGTTGCTTGGCGGTCTGTTCCCGGACAGTTTGGAGAAGCAGGCGCACCGCTTCCGTTTCCTCGTTGTGTTGTTCCATGATCTTTGCGGATTGTTCCAGCCGCCCGGCAACCTTTTCTAATGGGGAGAGGTCAAATGCTTCACCCCGGAGGTCGAACCCGGTTCTTTGGAAATAATCAACGGACAACTCAACAAATTCTTTGCGGGTTATGCCCGTACCCTTTAAATATTCATCTAATTTTTGGGCGTACTCTTGGCTTATCGCTATGGTGGTAAGCGGTGTTTTCCTCTTTTGCTTGCTTTCTTGTCCTTTTTCCATTGTTGTAAAATGCTATATTCTGTTGCAAAGGTAGTTATAAGTTTTGTTATTGCAGCTTATCGCAAATGTTATTGCAATTTATTGCGGTTATAGCAAAATAAATCACTCTGTTATTAGCTGGAAGTCATGGTAAACGCCCCCTTTTCTTCCGCAGGCTTCCGGACATGGTTCAGTGAATATCACTGTTACGAATATTGCCCCGGCGAACTTCTCTATCTCTGTAACCATTGCCCGTAAATCCCTGCCATAGCCGTTAATTTCGGCTGGTACGATAACTTTATCACCTGTTTTCATACTTGTATTTTTTTATTCTATTCCAAAATCTTCCATTAAGCAAACCCGGATGATAGCCCCTATCTGTTTGGCTGGCTTGTCTATATATTGCTCAAACTTCTTTTGTATCTTTTGCGCCACCTGTACGGCTATTTCCGGGTGTAACTGTACGGCGTTCACTACACGCTTAACATATCCTTTGTCACTTTTGGAGAACCTCGAAATAGTGGTTGTTATGTAGATGATCGCCTGTTTGGCGCTTTCGTATTCCAATAGCTTTTGTTGTTCGGTTTGCCTTGTGTAAACGTAAAATTTGTATTCGGTCACTTCCTTGCCTTTGTAGCTCTTTGGTTCGAACTCGAAATATAAATCGCATTGTCCGGCATTGTACAACTCCCGGAGTTCCTTTTGCGGATCGTCAAGTACACGCCTTTTGAAATCGCATCCCCGTTTGTATTTCTTTTCCAACATGAACATTTCCCGGAGCTTTTCGACTGTGTAGAAGAAGAACCCGGCGTTTCGGTATTGGCAGCACAGTTCGTAAAACCTTTGCGAGAATGTGCTTTTGAGTGCGATTGCTACCGTCATGGAGTAACTCGTGAAGTTTTGGGCGAGTTCCACGTAATAGGGTAGTACCTCTTTGGAAACTTGCACCTCAAAATACGATTTATTTTTGATATGCTTGACGTAATTGACAAAACCGATACTTAGCCACATCTTTTCGTTGTTAATTTCTATATCGCGATTTCTAAGCCGTTTTAGCGCATCGTAGATGTTTTGCATCTTGGTATTGTCACCGCATTTTTTTAGTTCTTCCTCGTGTATGGTGATAATCAGATCATCGAATAAGTCCCGTCTGCCGTTCTCGTTCTCGATGTATTGCGCCCGGATATTTCGTATAATGGAGTATAGGGCACGTTTTTCGATAAGGTCGAACTTGTAGCGTGCGGTAGTCAGCGCATTGTCTTGCGACAGGACTATATCCCTCTGTTTCTTGTCTTTCTTCTCCATGACTTTAATGCTTTTCGCAAAGGAAATATTTATCTACGACAAAAACAAATATTTGACGTAGAATATTTGTCGTAGATAGCCGTTTTTTTCGGAAATTTGTCGTAGATGCTCGGAAATTTGTCGTAGATGCTCGGAAATTTGTCGTAGATGACCTTTGTAAGATATTATAGCACAATGTGTTATGCTATGCCATAAAAGTAACTAAAAAGAAACTAAAAATTACCGTAAAGCAATGGAGTGTTTCTTTTTTGGTTTATAGAGGTCGCTTCGCTCCACTTTTCAGCGTGTTTTTTGATACGACGAATTTCCGGAGAATGGGAGAGAGTGGAAACAGGTAAAGCCAAGTGCAACGGATTAGGAAGATTTTCTGGCGTGTTAAATTTTGTATAAATGTGACTTTAAATGTATAAAACGAGAAGTTTCCGGGAGCGAAAACGCATCCCGGATTTAATGTAATTTTTTGTTGTATAGTTAGTTACCATAACGCAACTTTACCCATGCTTCCGATTTCAAGTTTAGCACTTATCCCCATAGCCTTAAAAACTCTTGCAATGGTGGAAAAGGTTAAATTCTTACCGTTTTCAATTCGGGAGATTTGAGCTCGTTGCACTCCTATCAGATTACCTAATTCCTCTTGGGTTAAGTTCTTTGATTGGCGAGCCTGTTTAATGGCTTCACCTATCAAAAAAGAGTTAAGTTCTTCTTCGTAGGCATCACGTTTGGGAGTACCTTTTTCTCCGATGTATTTATCCTCGATTTCTTCGAGTGTATAAAATTTCTTTGCTTCCATACGCTTTATCTTTTTGAATTAAAATAATCTTTTCTAATCTCTTCGGCTTTGGCTATTTCTTTGGGAGGTGTCTTTTGGGTTTTCTTGATAAACCCATGTGTTGCGATTACCAGAGTGTTTATCTTATCGTCCTTATCCCAAAAAGCAAGAAGCCTGTACTTGGTTTTGTTATAGAACGTTCTGAATTCCCAAATATCCGTATCATCCAATTTCTTGAATAAATCTGGATCAAGTACAAAGGTGGATTTACGAATATTGCTAATGATCTTCTCACGTACCTTGTTGGGCAATCCGTCTAAAAACTCTTGGGCTTCGTTGGATAATTTGACCTTGAATCTTGATTTTGCTTCCATATAAAGTTTTTTAGTGTTGCAAAGATAATATTTTGTTTCATTATATGGAAACAAAATATATTTATTTTATGCAGCCTGTTGTGCCGTTTTAATGTGTTTTTTTGTTTGTGGAATAGGTTCTTTCTTAGTGCCTCGCTCCGACTTCTCCCCGTCCCCCTTGTACGAGCTTTCGCCGTACCGCAGGGGAGGGTGTTCTTTCGATTGCTCGGCAGTCGAAAGAACAGCAAGAGGAAACCGGGCTTTGCCCTGTTTTTCCTCTTGCCCTACGGGGTTACGGCTGAATATCAGCCGTTTAAGTTTTTTAACCGCAATTAGTTTGAAATTGTGGTTAAAATCATACCTTTGTAAATCAGAGATTTAATAATATAATTAGCAATTAAAACAGCAATTGTATGGATAAGGAAACCACTACTTCTGTCACCATTGACCGAAAAACGTTTGCCCGGCTTGACAGGCTGGCAAAGTCCAATAATGTATCAAAGAAAGACTTCCTTTCCTGTGCGCTGGAGTACTTCGAGAAGTACGGAATCAACCCGGTTGAGCATGAGAGTCCGGCAAAGGAAATGCAGAAACTTATCAAACGCTGTGATCAGGTGATAGCGTTCATCAGGAAGCAGGAGCAGGATTTCTTGCGTCCGGCTTGTGAAGCCATGGGCAGTACAAGCATGAGAGTGACCATGAGTATGGACTCGATACTTACGGAAAAAAAGTTCAGCCAATACCAAAAGGACAATGACCTATTCATGCGTGATCTTGCAAGCCTTGCCGGGATAAGGGAGCAGGCTTTGGACCGGACGGAAAAGGCAGTCGGTCAGTCGAGGGATATGCTTCTGAAGAACCAACAAGCCATTTATGCAAGGCTGGACGCTGTGACGCAAAGGCAGGAGAAGATCTTCTCCTATATCGCAAGCTACATCGATGCGAAAGGAAAAGCCGGGCTTTTCGATGATATAAAAGCCTTGTACAAGGACGAGAAGAACAAAAGGGAAAAGATATGAACGTGAAGATACAGGGAGGCGGTAACGGCACATACGCCAATACAGGCAGTTGTGTTGCGGTGACGAACTATCTCCAGCATGAGGATTTGGAGAGGATGAAGAAAGGGGAGGAGGTGCAGCCGTTCTTCAACCAGTTCCGGGACTACGTGAGCTCAAGGGAGGTCACATTCAAGATAGACAACAACAAGGCTAAGTTAAGCCAGACTGACGCAAAGTTCTATGT
>NZ_JBCODG010000117.1:0-7344 GCF_040928965.1 Bacteroides sp. 2201st1_D9_2201SCRN_220225
TCAAAAAACCGTGTAATTGACTATATTTCAATAATTTCAAAGAACTATTTATCCACTTTTACGGGACAGTAGTGATAAAATAGAATAACCGTTTGGAATAAGAAAGAGGATGTATCTTTAGGATATGACCTATTTCTTTTTCCCCTGCGGAAACCTCCGCCCTTTCCTCGCCGGCAACGAAAAAAACTTTTCTTCCCAGTTGCCTTATCCGAAATTTTAAATACCTTTGCACTTGAAATGGTTCTGTTTTGTCCGTCCGGGCAAGCAGATTAAAAGGGAATCGGGTGAAAATCCCGGACAGTCCCGCTGCTGTGAAACTCCATTTTCAACTTTGCGAAAAATACTTATGCCACTGATGTAACGGTTACATTGGGAAGGTTTCGCGAGGGGAGTCAGTCAGAAGACCTGCCATCATTCATTACCTCCTGTCCTCTGGGGTTAGGACAACGGTCAGTTTTAAGTTTACATTTTTAAGCTTGTGAGTTTTTGAGTCCTTTAGCCAATGCAAAGCAACAACTTATAAACTTACAAACTCAAAAACTAAAGACCTAAATACTTAATATTAAACATACAACGCGTATGATGTATTGCAAATGCAGAAGGCATCTGTCCTTTGATATCCTACTGTTCCTTGCGATTTGCATTGGAGGGAATACGCCCTTATGGGCACAAAGCAGGCTGGACAGCATCCAACAGTTGGACGAAGTGGTGGTCACCGCCAAGTCGTACAAGGAAGTTATCCCTGCGCAGAAAATGGACAAGCTCACTCTACAGTCGCTGAACAGTTTCTCCGTGGCCGATGCCATCCGTTACTTCTCGGGTATCCAAATCAAGGATTACGGAGGAATAGGTGGACTGAAAACTGTGAACATCCGCAGCCTCGGTACCCACCATGTGGGAATTTTCTATGACGGCATCCAATTGGGAAACGCCCAAAACGGACAGGTGGATTTGGGTAAATTCTCATTGGAGAACATGGAAGAAATCTCGCTTTACAACGGGCAGAAGAGCGAAATTTTCCAACCGGCCAAGGACTTCGGTTCTTCAGGCTCGGTGTACCTGCGTTCGCGCACGCCACAATTCGCCGAGGGAAAGAAGTATAATCTGAAAGCCACCGTCAAGGGAGGCTCATTCGATTTGATCGACCCTTCCATCCTCTACGAATACAAGTTCAGTGACCGGATGAGTGCTTCGTTCAACGCAGAGGTTATCAACTCGTCCGGAAAATACAAGTACCGCTACAAACGGGTGTATCCCAACACCCACCAGGTGATGTACGACACTACCGCCGTGCGCCAAAACGGTGACGTATTCTCCACTCGGATCGAAGCCGGACTCTATGGCAAAATACCCGAAGGCTTCTGGCGAATAAAAAGTTACTTTTATCACTCCAACAAGGGTATTCCCGGAGCCATTGTAAATAATGTATGGAAGAACTCGCAGCGGCAGACCGACCGGAATTTTTTTACACAGGGCACTTTCCAGAAATCCCTGTCCCGCCGGTTCGACCTGCAAGCCAACGTGAAGTACGCCTACGATTATATGAACTATGTTAACCCGGACACCACGTTAATGCTGATAGACAACACCTTCAAGCAACAGGAAGTGTATGCCTCCGTGGCAAGCAAATATGCCGTCAACCGCGTTTGGGACATCGCCCTTTCGGCCGACATGCAATATAACGTTCTACACTCGAACATGGACGGCTTTGTCTTCCCCCGCCGACTGACCACTCTGGTGGCAGTGGCCACTGCGCTCGACTTGGGTAAAGTGAAGATACAGAGCAGCTTGCTCGCCACTTGGGTGCGCGAACGCATTCGCTCCGGCAACACAGCTCAGGAAGATTCAGCCAAGGCAGCTCCCGACAAGCGGGAATTTACTCCTGCCGTCTTTCTGTCTTACAAGCCCTTCAAGAGACACGATTTCAACATCCGCGCCTTCTACAAGCAGATATTCCGTATGCCCACCTTCAACGATCTGTATTATACGGACATCGGCAATATTGCCCTGCGCCCCGAGTTCACCCACCAGTACAACCTTGGGATGCAGTATGGAAAGACGTTCAAACGCGGATGGATAAGCCGCATCGACCTGCAGGCAGATGCCTACTACAACGAGGTGACGGACAAAATCGTGGCCGTGCCCAAAGGAAACGGGCAGTACCGTTGGATGATGATGAACCTGGGCTACGTGGAAATACGGGGCATTGACGCCTCGTCCACCACAGAATTCCGCCTGCCTTGGGACATCCTGCTGAACCTGCGCCTGACCTACACCTACCAGAAAGCACAGGACTTTACGAAACGCAAAAGCGACGTGCTACAAAACCTGACCTATGGCGGTCAAATTCCTTATATACCTTGGCACAGCGGGTCGGTCATCGCTGGCATCCACTGGCGATCGTGGCAGTTGAACTACAGCTTCATCTATGTAGGCGAACGCTACCACAGTTCAGCCAACATACGCGAAGACTACGAACAGCCATGGTACACGCACGACATGGCCCTCATTAAAAACTTCAAAGTCAAGGATACCAACCTGCGCTTGGCACTGGAGGTCAACAACCTGCTGGCACAAGACTACGAGGTAGTACTGAACTATCCCATGCCCAAACGCAACTACAAACTGTCATTCACTGTTGAAATATGAAGCAAAACATACGCTACACACTTATCAGCCTCCTGGCGCTCTGCACCCTCGGCAGTTGCCGGGACGATGTGGAGATGATTCTCTCCGAAGACGAATACACGGGCTACACCCGCACCCCGGACGGTTACCGCGGGTTCTACCTGCTCAACGAAGGTAACATGGGCAGCAACAAGTCCACACTGGACTACTATGACTTTACCACCGGCATATACACCCGCAACATCTATGCCGAAGTGAACCCCACCGTTCCCAAGGAACTGGGCGATGTGGGCAACGACATCGGCATCTACGGAAGCAAGATGTATGCCGTCATCAACTGCTCCAACAAAGTGGAGGTGATGGACTACCAGACCGCCAAACGAATCGGCCAGATAGACATTCCCAACTGCCGCTTTATCAAGTTTGCCGGGCGGTACGCTTATGTCACGTCCTATGCCGGGCCAGTGGAAATCAACCCTAACTACGAACAGATAGGTTACGTGGCCCGGGTTGACACCGCTACCCTGAAAGTGGTGGATCGCTGCCTGGTAGGATACCAACCCGACGAACTGGAAATAGTGGACGGGAAAATCTATGTGGCCAATTCCGGCGGATACATGGGTGCTGGCGAGACTTCGGGTTACGAACGCACCGTGTCAGTCATTGACATCTATACCTTCACCGAAGAAAGGCGCATTGATGTGGCCTACAACCTGGAACGCATTAAAGCCGACCGCCGGGGCGATCTGTGGGTAAGTTCGCGCGGCGATTACAAGGGGCTGCCCGCACGCCTCTTCTTCATCGACCGTAAAAAGCAGCAGGTAACCGACACCATCCCCATAGCCGCCACCAACTACTGGATAGACGATGATCTGCTTTACGTGTACGGCACAGAATGGAGCTACATTACCAACGACTGGAATATCAGTTACTCCATTGTCAATACCGTGACACACGAGATAGTTACCCGCAACATCATTACCGATGGCACTAATAAGGAAATCGAAATGCCTTACGGCATCATGGTGGACCCGGAAACCAAGGACATCTACATCACCGATGCAGGCAACTACGTGACACCCGGTGCCCTCTACTGCTTTGACAAATACGGGAAGAAGAAATGGGTGCAACGTTCGGGCAATATTCCCGGACACTTCGCACTGGTTCCCATTTACAAGTCGGACAGTGCACAGCCTGATCCGGTGCTGCAGTTCCAATGAAAAAACACTCTTAAAAACTGATATGATTAAATGGATGAGTTTATTAGTCTACAAGTTCTTAAACCAATGTAAAGGAATAACTTAGAAACTTACAAACTCAAAAACTAACAAACTAAATACTTAAATAAAAATGAGAAAACAGTACTCTTTTCTATTATTGGCCCTCACCCTACTACTTTCCGCATGTTCCTCGGAAGATGAGAGTATGGAAGGTATCCTGCCCCCCGCCATCGCGGGGTTGGAAAGTGAATACACCCTGCTGGCAGGCGAAGAGCTGACTTTTGCCCCCACCGTGGAAAACGGAGAGCATGCCACCTGCCTTTGGACACTGGACGGTGCGGAAGTGTCGCGCGAAGCAACCTACACTTTCCTCGCTGGGAATGAAGCATATACCCACACCCTTTCTCTGCAAGTGAGCAATGAAGCCGGAAAGGACGAGAAAACCGCTCGCCTGAATGTCATCAGCCAGGGAAGCACCGTCACACTGGAAGCGCAAACTTACACGGTGGTCCCCATTGAGCTAAACGGCACCCCGCTGGGAGGAGGCACCTGGAAAGTGACCTCCGCAGCATCCGATCTGTACCGCCTCACCGGGGCCGATACCGATATCCCCTCGTTCATTGCCGCCCGCGAAGGACGCTACATCCTCACCGCCGAGAACGAAGGAAGCAAGACACATGTTCTTGTCAACGTAAAGGAGCGGTCCGGAAAGCTGACCTCCAATATTGCCTCCGTGCTTGACTATATGCCGGCACCCGGACAGTTTGTCAACGTGTTGCCCGAGTATGAGGAAGGAGACACCCACGAAGACATGGTACGCAAGGCCGGCGAGTGGCTGGTGGGGGACGAAGCCTATGCCATCACCCTGGGAGGCTGGGGCGGATACGTGGTCGTAGGCTTTGACCACACTATACCCAATGTGGCCGGATTGCGTGACTTCCGTATCAATGGCAATGCATTCGACGCGGTCGACAACGGACGACCCGATGCGCCCAAGGGAGGCAGCTGCGAGCCGGGCATAGTCATGGTGGCCTATGACAAGAACAAGAATGGACGGCCCGATGAGGACGAGTGGTACGAAATAGCCGGAAGTGGAAACTTCACCACCAAAACTGAAGCTTGGTACAGTATCGCCGTGGAGAACGGGAACGACACCGATGTGTTCCGCGACTACGAAATGACCTACTACCGACCCACCCGGGAAGAACCCGAAGAGAGCGCCGAACCAGACAACCCGTTGGCCTACATTACCATCAAGGACTATATACGCTGGACCGACAATCGGGGCAACAATGAGTACAAGGTGAAGAACGTGTACCATACTCAAACCTACTATCCCGCCTGGGTAGACGAGAACCAACTTACCTTCCACGGTATCCGCCTGGCCAACAATGCCATCAACGAAGGCAAATTCAATCCGGGAATCAATTCGGGAAGCGTCTACTTCGTACTCTATTCTTTCCGATACGGCTATGTGGACAACAGCCCCAATGTGGATGATAACTCGGCCATTGACATAGACTGGGCCGTCGACCGGGAAGGCAACCCTGTGGAACTCCCCGGTGTGGACTTCATCAAGGTGTATAACGGTGTAAACCAAGAAAACGGCTGGTTGGGCGAATGCTCTACCGAAGTGGAACGCGGTGAAGACCTCCACATGCAGGGCAAGCGCATCCCCACTCTGGAAGAATGAAACGGACAGAGAGAAATAACCATATACTAACTAAAAACGAATTGAAAACATGTATTTGAACAAATTATTTAAACTGCTCGTGCTCCTCATAGGGCTGACCTTCAGCTTCACAGCCTGTGACGACCATTATGATGAACTGAAAGGGGACATCAACGACATTTACGGCCAAATAGACGAACTCAAGACCGACATCGAGGCATTGAAAGGACAGGTCAACTCCATCCAGGGCATCGTGGATGCCATCAATGGTGGAAAAGTGGTGACCGATGTAAAGGAGACCGAAGACGGACGGGGCTACGTAATCACTTTCAACGACGCCAGCACCATCGAAGTAATGAAGAAGACCAACGGCTCCGCCATCAGCATAATAGAAGTGGAGGGCGTGTACTACTGGGCCATCGTGACCAACGGCATCCCTGCACAACTGCTCAATGAAGCAGGCGAACCTATTACTGTGACCGACAATACGGTTGAACTCACGCTGGACGAACACGGCTACCTGACACTGAACGGCAAGCGCGTGACCGATGCCAACGACGACTTCGTGCGCTTCAAGAAAGGCGAAAGCGGAGCTTTCTTTAAAGACATCATCGTGACGGATAAAAGCGTGACTTTCGTCCTGCCCGATGACTCACAGATTGTACTTAACAAGGAGACAGGTACTTTCCTACGCTTCGACACTGACCAGAAAATGCCTTTCTACCTGCTGAAACCAGGACGTGAAACCCGAATCAACATCAAGTTCTCGGCTAATCTCAAGACCCTCGAGGTGCTCTCTGCTCCCGAAGGATGGACCACGAACGTACATCGCGCCAACAGTTACGTGGCCGTGACTCCGCCCGCCAATGCTACCATGGGACTAGGGGAACTGCGCCTCCAGGGCACCGATGAAAACGGTCTCGTATACCTGGCCATCGCACGTGTCAGCGTGAAAGGAAGCGGATTTGCCGACCCGGCAGGCGTGTTCATCCTCAACGAAGGAAACATGACCACCGAAAACGGATCGCTCATCTACATTGACAAGGAAGGCAAAGTACTGGACTACGCCTACCGCACCATGAACGGTACGGAGCTGGGCAACGTGACGCAAGACATCTACATCTTTAACAAAAAGATGTACATCATTTCGCAGAACGGAAAGACCAATGCCGTAGGAACCGGGTTCGATAACGACGGCATGCTCGTGGTGGCCAATAGCGAGACCTTGGTCAAGGAAGCCACTTTCAATGAAGAACTTTCGGCCCTGAATTGGCCCACACACATCGCCGTGCTTGATGAGAAAAACATCTTTATCCGCGATAACTACGGCGTGCACCTCTTTGACAGCGAGGCAGGTATCGAAACCCTCATCGAAGGCTCCAAAGGGGCAGGCAAGCTGACCATGGCCGTAGCCGATGGAAAGGTGTTTGCTATCGCAGGCAGCAAGTTGCTCGTATTGGAAAAGGGAAAGACCACCGTTGGCAAGACCATTGACATGGGACAGCAGATTGCGGCTGTAGCCAAGGCCAACGACGGCAACCTTTGGGTAAGCATGCAAGGAAGCCCCGCGAAGATTGCCAAGGTGAACAGCAAGACCGGTGAAAGCATCAAGACAAACGTTGTGACCGAGGTTAATCTTAATGCTGGCGCAGGTGCCGGATGCTCCATCACAGCTTATCAGAATAAGCTGTACTACAGCGGACTGGGCAGTAAGATCTACCGTCACGACTTTGAAACGGGCACAACCACGATGCTGGGCGATGTCAAGGAATTCAATTCCGAAATGACCATGACCTACAATCCCATCGCCGTACACCCCATAAC
>NZ_JBCODG010000118.1:0-7211 GCF_040928965.1 Bacteroides sp. 2201st1_D9_2201SCRN_220225
TGCATATTTATAATGGACGTGGTTGCGAAATTCTCAGACAGCTGACTATTGCTGCAACAATAGCAAAACCTGTTGCTGAATACAGACATGTTTGCGAACTGTTGATTGGAACTAAATAGAATATCATGGCAACTTGTGTAGCTCCCAGTGTTTGTCCCAGTAGACGGGCAGTACCCAGCATACCGCTTGCTCCTCCACTACGGTTGGATGGAGCGGAGGAGATGATGGTACTGTTGTTGGGTGTTTGGAATAAGCCGAAACCGGATCCACAAATGAACAGCCGCCATATAATATCCATATTAGTAGGGTTGGAAGGGAGTACTGCGAGCAGAAAAAGTCCTATAGCAAATATTGTCATGCCGATGCTTCCCAGTATTCCGGCATGGATACGTTCTACTAGCCGTCCGGCAAGCGGAGCAATAATCATTGTCGCTATTGGCCAGGGAGTAAGGAGTAATCCGGTTATCACATCGCTACGTTTCAAAGTCTCCTGGAGGAAAAAGGGGAGGGAGAGCATGGCTAGCATTTGCCCGGTGAAGGAACAGATGGATGTGCCGATAGACATGGAGAAAATAGGGATACGCATCAGGTCGACTGGTAATAAAGGAAATTGTTGGCGTAATTGGCGACGTACAAAGAAATAACCAATTATTAACAACGCAAATACCCCGACTATGATCAATGTTGTGTTTTCTTTGTGGGTAATACCCTCTAATAAGAATATAAGTAGACCAAAGGTGACTGCATTCATCAGACAACTGAACTTGTCGAAATGGCGTCCGGTTACTTTTACCGGATTGTCAGGAAGGTATATCAGTCCGATTATGAGTGTAGCAATTCCCACTGGGATGTTGATGGCAAAAAGCCAATGCCATGAACCCAATGAGAGAATAATTGAAGCGATTGTCGGTCCGGCAGCGGTCGACACGGCAATGACAAGGGCGTTGATGCCCATTCCGCGACCAAGAAAACGTTTGGGATAGATGATCCGGAGTAGCGCCGTATTCACACCAGTGATTGCGGCAGCGCCGAATCCTTGTAAAATACGGGCGGTAGTCAGCGTCCAGAACGAGTCGGCACAAGCACAGATCCCTGAGGTGATGCTGAATAGCAAAACGCCAGATAAGTAAATTTTCCGGTAACCGTAAATGTCTCCCAATGAAGAGAAAGAGAGGAGTGAAATGGTAATAGCCATCTGATAAGCATTTACTATCCAAATCGTTACGGATGGTGAAGTTCCTAGGTCGTGGGCGATTGTCGGTAAAGCCACATTGGCGATTGTAACGTCTATCACAGATATTCCAACTCCTAGAGCAGTGGCTAAAATAGCCCAATAACGCTTGGATAACGGTAAACCGCCGTTCTCATTTACAGGTATGATGTGATTTTGCAGTATCATTCTTATCATAATTCATTACTGCCCACTAAAAAAGGAACATAGTTAAAAATAAAATAAGTTCAGTTCACTTGAATCATTTAAATCTTTGACATTGAAAAAATGATATCATTATAAATTGCTGATTCCAAAAGGTATAACTTTTATTACATACTATGATTGATGTAGGTCACATATTAACATCTAATAGGAAACCGAATACAAAACCAATAATGAATTGGAAAAGTTGTATCCGTGGGAACCTCTGGTGGAGGATGAGAATCTGAAGCCCGATGAAAAGAAAGTTCATTATGTGAGTATATTCTACAATTGTAAATAGGGAAACTATGCTAGCTTCTTCTGCGAGTGCTATAATAAATGGGATAGTGGCAATCACACTACTGCCAAAGTTTGGCCGTATGCAGAGGGCTACTCCACATGTCATTATGGACAATGAAACGATGAGCAATAAATGTTGCCATGAAAACGAAATGATTCTTTTTTTCATGAAAAATAAAATTTAGCTGCATAATATATAGATTATAAGAGAATTATAAAAATCTGCGATTTGAATATAACAAAATATTGAAAATTATAGAATCCTCTGATATCCATTATCTATTACTATATAACACCCTATTCTATTTTATAATCTCACCATGTCTTTATTTTATGTTCATGGATATGGCAAGAAAAACAAGCAACACAGTCCAACATCATTGGACTGTGTTACCGGTTATGATTATTTTTTGTATCCGCACTTAGGACATGCACTTTCCTCATTCTGCGTAACACCACAAAGAGGACAGCGTTGAATCTTATTTTTTGTAACAAATTCAGCAGAACCAGCATTTACTCCACTTGTGAATGTGATTTTTGCTATATTCAGTTTGTCTTTAAGAAGAGCGTATACGATCTTTATCATGCCCTCCACAGTCATGGTCTCTTTTGTTACTACAAGACGCGCATCCGGGTATGCCGTGGCCAGCTCAGTCTTGAAAGCCTCACCCTTCATTGTGTTTTGAGGATTTCCATTCTTGATACCTTGTTTTTCATATACCCCAAGAACTGCGGGTAAAAGCGGATCATCCTCCCTGAGGACTAAAGCATGGTCAAAGTTTTTTAGCACATTCCATGCGATTTTTTGGATTTCATTACAAGGATATACCATATTTACTCCCGTATTTATAGTATCCTCCACTTCAATAGTCAGAACACCGGTATGTCCATGAAGATACTGGGCTTCTCCTCGAAAACCATAAAATCTGTGTGCATACTGTAAATCAAATGTTGTTATACTTCTCATATCAATATTGGTTATTGGTTATTGGTTATTGTTTTCATTGCAGCAAAAGCTATGAATATTGTGATAACAAACTTCTATACCAGACTCTCTCAAACCGGAAGAACCAGATCTTATCAGCATTTTATTCATCAGCTTTTAGAAATTAAGAATCTTAATATCTTTCTGAAATAATCTTTGTTATCTCTATTAATTGTCATATGCAAAGTTCGGAAATCGTGATTATTACTCCATGTTCCAAATAGAACCTTGTTTGGTTAATTGCGACACAAACAATACATTGTTTGAATCGTAAATTTATCACCATGTGTAGTCTGCATATGATTATAGTAATAATAAAATAAACAGAATTTAGTCCGCTTGCTTTTTTATAGCAGTACAGTTAGGACGAGAGTTTTTGCTAGCCAGATATACGCCCGAGAGAACCAAAACGATTCCGACTATCGCAACTGGGGTCACTTCCTCATGTAGGAATATAGTCGCCCCGACCGTTGTGGCAAGAGGATTCAGATAAAGATAGTTGGATGCCTGTATCGTCCCCAGTTG
The DNA here is from genome assembly GCF_040928965.1 of Bacteroides sp. 2201st1_D9_2201SCRN_220225. Taxonomy (NCBI): domain Bacteria; kingdom Pseudomonadati; phylum Bacteroidota; class Bacteroidia; order Bacteroidales; family Bacteroidaceae; genus Bacteroides; species Bacteroides sp. 2201st1_D9_2201SCRN_220225. Next base: position 3,225 of record NZ_JBCODG010000118.1, read on the forward strand.
CTTTACGACAATATTCCACAACAGATAACAGGCAGACGAAGCTATGACACCTAAAAAAAGGAGATTGCTCCATACTTCACTGTCTAGCAATACAGCAGGGTTTATCAATGAGGGCAGAAAAAAGAAAGTGGGCAGAATTGTTATTATACCATAGAAAAATATTTTTCTGGTAATGAAAGCCGGAGAATATTTCCGGGTGAGACTCCGAATGACAAGACTGTAAAACGCCCATGACAGAGAAGCCAAAAGAGTCAGTAAATCTCCCAAAGGTGATATCCGAAGAATGAAACTTCCGTTGAATATCAGCAAGCCTACACCCAACAGAGCAACAATAGATCCGTGTATGAAGCCTCTTGAGACCTTTTCCATCCGAACGGACAATACGGTCAGAGCAGCAGTCAACAACGGGGTCGTACATATGATGAAAGAAACATTTGAAGCCTGTGTCAGCCCCAGAGCCATGTTCTGTAAAAAGAAGAACAGGGAACCACCCAATACTCCGCCACCCACCAGATATAGCTCATCTTTCAGATTACGGGCAAAAAAACGATGGAAGGAGATAGGACACACTGCAGCATAAGCCAGCAAAAAACGGAATAGGAAAATCTCCTGAGGAGACAGACCATGAACTATTAGAACCTTGGTGGAAATAAAAGTCATTCCCCATACCACGACGACCATAACAGCGGCCAGATGATAAAATATATGTTTCATTACAATTAAAATATTTTTAATTCTGATGTACATGCTTTTGACTTACAATCAAATTGATATATATCCAGCCGGATATCCCAGCTCTTTGGAACGGACTTCCATCCATACCAATCAGTATGACAACGGGCTTTTCAATCCACACCAGTTCAATACATAAGGCCCGGAAGAATATTATTTATACTTCTATACAGTTTGCCGTATGTAAATAAAAGGAAACTGACTTTAACATATTCACATTAAAGCGGTGTGAAAATAGTAAAATAATGAAAGGCAAATACGGATGAAGTCAGGTATTTTCAAAATATGTCTCAAATATAGTAGATATTGTCTGCTTTAATAGATTTGAGAAATACATAACCTATCGAAACGCAGGTTGGAAAGTCTGATTGTATCCCTAAAAGAAAAATTATCGGTAATTATGAGGTTATCCCTCCTTGTCAACATGTTCCGCTCCGTATCCATAGAATATTCCAGAGGGGTTCTTTCGCGTGGAAAAGCTTTCCAGTTTCACTCCCCAACTTGTGCGTGTATTGTACAGCATCCACTTTTACAAGTTGTGGAGTTTTTTATATTCGTCACGAAAGTTTGCAGGAGATGTCTCTGATTTCTTTTTGAAGAATTTTCCGAAGGATGACTGGTCTGAAAAGCCTAATTGTTCAGCAATCTCCTTTACAGTCAGATCCGTAAAGACCAGCAGGCGTCTAGCATCTGTATAAAGTGCTTCGGCTATATAATTATTCACTGTTTTTCCAGAAATCTGACGTATCACTCTTGACAGGTATGTCTGGGATATGTGAAGGGAATCAGCATAAAACTGAAGTTCATGCTCTTTCCTGTAATTCTCAGCCAACAACTTTCTGAAAAGTCGGAACAAAGCATCGGAATGCTTGACCCTTCCGGCTGGATGTACATTTTGACTGTGGAAGATTTCCGTTATTTGCAGCAATAGGAAATTGACCAGTGAACCAGCCATTTCTGCAGGATGGTCGGAGGTGAGGTAGTGGGACATCAGGTCTAGCGTTTTGCGTATATGTACAGTATCGCTGTCCTCTAGCCGTAAAACATATGTCGTATGGCTGCTGTTATAAAGCCGTTTGTATACATAGTTTCCTATGGAAAGGGAGTCAAAAAAGAAAGGCTCCATGCATAGACCACATGTACCGAAGTCGGAACTTTTTTTCATTAACTTTACAGACATTCTTGGAGCGACAAGAAGCATGTCCCCCTTTCCTACAATATAGGAATGACAGTCAACTACAAATTCTGCTGTTCCGGTTTCCACCAATATATAAAAGAAAGCACCGGCACGGAACATCTCATTACTGTACTTGTCTAAAAAAAACTCAATGTTTAGGATATAAACTCCTTTATTGTATGTGGTGACTGTTTGCATTTCCCGCACCAGGGTAGACAATGTTTCTTTGGCATGCTCCATAAGCACAAACTATTTCTATATATTTTTCTAAAATGACCATTTTTTCTATAAACTCGGATAAAAGCCTGACATCCAATGAGTGGATATGGAAAAAGGGCAGCAAGATACAAAGAAAAGAGCAGATATACAAAAAGAGCCGGATTATACACGAAGTCGTATAAATATATGTATCTGTGTTGGAAAATGATGGCATTGGTATCATCAGAAAGGAACTGGTACTAAAGCTGATGAGTCTGTTATGTGGGACTACGAAAAGTGTTGTATTTGAATAGGTTATGTTTTTTTAGAGCAGGAATATCGGGCATAAGCTTACTACATTTGCAATCAGTAAGCCAAGATGGAGATTTATGCATGCCGTTATCTCAATTTGTTTAACTGTAAAAACATAATAAAGTAATGAGTAGTGTCAAACTTATCAGAGATCCCAAGACGGATCATTTGCTGACACCGGAGAACTTCGCATTGTTAGTCATCAATTATCAGCCGATATTCTTGCTTTCGAGTACTGGGAACTTCCGGAAGAATAAGAGGAAGGGTCTACTCCGCCATACCAGTTGAACTTTCTTGGAGCATCAAAATGTGTAAAGGCCTCCGTAGTAATTATCATGTTGGCTGCTGCTACACGTCCAACACCGTCTATGGACATCAGCAGCTCCTTTTGCCTGAACAATATAGGACAGAAACCATTAATGTCTGTAAATGTTTCATTTTGCATTCATACAAGGCTTTCGGCATATAATACTTTGTCTTTTATCTGTCCTTTATATTTAGCTAAATCCGTTACATAGGAACATCCATTTGCTGCCGCCCTTTTAGGAAACATCCATCTCTCCGACAGCGAGATCAGCTCCCTGATGCGGGCCATAGAGGAAACCTGTGAGACCGAGACTAGAGCCGTACACTGGTGAGTAAACCAGCATAGGGATTTGATAGATGGTTGAACTCCGGACAAGGAGAAATGTAGTCGGTGAACATCACATTGGAATAGATGGCTTTCAAATTCTTTTCTTCACAAGGCGGAATGATAACTTCTTTTCGAATTTATGATAATATTAAAAAGAATATCTGTCTGGCTACCTTGTATAAACAAAAAGACTGTTTTACATAATTCTATGTCCAATGTATATAATGAAAATACGATTGCTCATTTTTAATTTTGCATTATCATAATTAACATCATAAAACAAGCATTTTTCGTTTAAAAACAATCAGCGACAATATGAAAAAAATATGCTTTTTTTTCTTTCTGCTGTTCAGCTTGCAGTCTTTCTCACAGAAGGTTGTGCTAAAAAACAACCTTGTCTATGATGCCCTGCTGACACCCAATCTTTCTGTAGAGTTTTCCCTGGGGAAGAAATGGACCTTGGATACCCAAATCGGTATGAATTTCTTTTTTTATGAAAATGATGCCACGGCAAACGGTTACAAAACAAAGAAATGGAGTCACTGGCTTGTACAGCCGGAGATAAGATATTGGATCTGTGAAACATTCAATGGCTGGTTTCTTGGCCTTCATGCCCACGGAGGGCAGATGAATGTGGGAGGCATAAATATTCCTTTTATTATTCAAAACCACTCCAAAGAAATGAAAGATTACCGTTATGAGGGGTATTTTTATGGTGGGGGTATCAGTACGGGTTACCATTGGATACTGTCCAGCAGATTCAGTGTAGAGGCATCCTTAGGACTGGGCTATGCGCGTGTTAAATATGACAGGTTCAGATGTACTTCTTGTGGGAAAAAGGATGGTAAGGGGAAAGCTGATTATCTGGGACCTACAAAGCTTGCCGTTTCGATTATCTATATAATTAAATAAATGATGCTTTGCATATATAAAT
>NZ_JBCODG010000119.1:0-6092 GCF_040928965.1 Bacteroides sp. 2201st1_D9_2201SCRN_220225
TTAATTGATCCGGTATAATCTCCACCTGCCTGCCAGGGACGGACGCTCACACCGGAGAGAATGAGCATCCCTTCTTTACTCAGGGACAATACGTAGGTGTATCTCTTTCCGGCCTCAAACGTATTGGCCGGAAGATACCAGTCGTAAACATTGTCCCGGTAACGGATCTGTATCCTGCGTTCTTCCGTTTTGCCGGGGAACAGAAGCAGCATGTTTCCTTTGGAAGCGATACTTCCGTCTTCTTCTTTCACGGACAGGTTTCCGCTTGTAAGGTCATAAGCGCCTTCCACAGGAACTTCTTCCATGCTCAGGGTACATGCGTCGCTTCCTTCCACTGTGAATTCCAGAAGGGAAAGCAGGTGTTTCATCTCAATGCTTGCCCTGTGGTTCTGCCAGTTGAGCCGCAGTTCCTCCGAAGCCAGATAATCCGTCTGGGAAACCAGGCTTACGGTCAGTTCCTTTCCCGGTATGTCCTGGAAAGGGGAGAAAGCAAGCAGTCTGCAGGTCGCTTCAGTGAGCGTGACCTCCGGAAAGGTCCAGCCGCCATCGTACGTCACATGTACCGGCCCCGGTACGCCGGTATAAGTATTGCCCGCATCATCAAGCAATACCATTCCGAAGTCCTTTACAAGAGAGCCGTCCGTATCTGCCCCGGCACTGCGGCTGAAACAGTTCTCCACCAGGAGTTCTCTTTCCCCGTCTTGCTCAAGCGGGCCCTTTTCACCCGAACAGCCCGTAAGGAATGCGGGGCAAAGAAGCATGGATGTTACAATACATTTGTATGCCTTTATCTTTATCATATCGTTTATGGTTAATTTTGCAATTAAGGATCAATGTCTATGGAAGTCTTTCCCGGTTGTACAATTTTAAGGGACAATGTGTGACCGCTTTCATCCTGTTTGAGAGTCACCACACCTGTTCGTCTTTCTTTATTAGAGTTTTCTTCGTAACTTACCGAAGTACCGTTTACATGAATCCAGCTGTCCCCTGACGCACTCCAGGAAAGGTCTCTGCGACTATTTCCCGTTATTTTGTAACTTGTTATACTTAGGATGAACGAGCCTGCCGATGAATCATCCGGATATTCTGTATGACTGGTTGCACCATCCGCATAACTGAAATAGTAGCTGACCGGAGCTGCCTCCTGGCTGATTGTGGCTGTAGCGGAATTTCCACCGTAGCTTGCCGTAAAGACACAGCTGCGTGCGGATGCGGTGTTGTTCTCCGCTACCGTTACCGTATTTCCAGAAAGGAAGAAACCGTCCGAACCGCCGGTAATGGACGGGGAACCGGTCTGTGAGCTTTCCTTTATGCCATTTACAAATACATCACGTGAAGCTCCCGCTGTAAGCGTCGAGTTGCCTCCTTTCCAGCCCAGGGATGAAGGGCTTGCCGTCAAAGTAACCGACCAACCGCCGTAATTCCGGTATTTGGGTTCAAGGGTACGGTCTGTCAGAACCTCAAAACTGTACTGTACCGCATCGGATACGATCCTGCCTGCCTCATACCACCCTGCAAAGTCATAACCGCCATTCACACTCGCCCTCACTGTACAGGTGCTTCCGATATTGTAGAGTCCCGCACCTGTGGTAGTACCGCCCGCCGTATAGTCCAGAACGGTAATCTGTTTCTTGTAGTCGATACTGTAATTGTGTATCTGACCGGCACGGGTGACCATATCGGAAGTTCCACGAAGTTTTATGTCCGTATCTCCCGTAAGGGTTACATAGTTGGAGGAAGTCGTAAGCGTCTGGGCGGGAACGGTCACGCGGAATACCGTTGTGGCATCCCCCTGCCCGGAATATCTGTACATCCGGCAGTTTCCCCTGCTTTCGTCCGTAACGGCCTCACCGGTAAGCAGGTTGAAACGGCTCGTGCGTTTCACATTTTCTATGGCAGCCTCCCGGACTCCTTCGTTACGCTCGATCCTGACTTCCACAGTTGAGAGCCTGTGTCTGAAATTCAGAGGTATCGTATAGTTCAGAACCGGTTCCGTATAGGTTGCAGTCATGAAATCTGCTGACAGCCATCCGGACTTCTCATCCTGATCTCCGGCGGAATGGGATATGGCGGTAATGTCCGTTTGTCCTTCCTTGAAAGGATAGTATATATAGAAGTCGAAATCGGTTCCCACCGTTACTATAATATTATCCGCTTCCGTCGCAGGTTTGAACGTATTGCCGTCATAGATGTATTCATTGTTCACAGCCCAATATACACCGGTCTTCGGTTCAATAGCAAACACGCCTATGGCATCGCCCGCCTCAAAGCTGCTCTCCTGGGTGTTTCGTGTTTCCGCATCCCCAGTGACGGCGGTGAATGTGACAAGCCCGCTGCCGGCAACGGCTTCCTTCTCTCCGGCATCGTCCCCACAGGATGAAAAGGAAAGCAGCAGCACTGCGCAAACAATCGGTTTTATTAATCTTATCATGGTTTCTGTTTTATGGGGAACCGGAAGGCTCCCCCATAGGTTACTGATTTATTTGACTGGTACAAGTGTGATATCCTCTTCTGTGGATGTCCAACCCTCTATCGTTACCGACTGCCCGTTTTTCCCACCGATTTCCGCATCATTGGAACGCATGGTGACCGAGTAGATATATCTCTTTCCGGCTTCCCAGAGAATCTGCGGAATGGAATACGTATAGGTCGCGCCGTCGATCACGACCTCGAGCGATACCTCCCCCCCGGAAATGCCCATCGGATAAATGGCTGCGGCATAGTCCACCGCCTGCTCTCCCTGGGCAGGGACGGTTGTGTTCGGGTTCCACGACAATTCGGTACTGGTCGGTTGGAATGTGATTTTCCCCTCATCGTTCAGGTTCATCGTCCCGACGGTGGCAAACTTGGCCGCCGTTGCCTTCAGCTTGGCCGATGTAAGATTCCCGTCGTTATGATATTCGGGAGAAACTTTCAGACGGATGACAAACTGCGAGAGGGCATGTCTCATCGGAATTTTAGCCTCGGTTTCAATTACCGACACCTGGTTGGAACTTTTTCCCCACATGTAATCGACGGATGTGCCTACGTTGATGGGAACGGGTATTTTTGTCCCGTCGGTTACCGCACCGTTGTACGGGTAGTATGCCCATATCGTTGCCTTGTCCGAAAGAAGATACACCGGACTGGCCTGCGACCAGCCGTTTGTCTCTCTGGTTGACTTGTTGTTCTGGGCATCATAACGCGGATAGGTATCGCCCCATCCGGTTGCCTTGTACATGAACAGTCCCAGGGCATCACCCGCCGCCCAGTCCGTTTTGGGGACAAAACCGGCCCTGGTCTCTGTTCCTACGGTTGGCAGGATATTCAGCTGTGCGAGCGTATGTTCCCGGCCTGTTTCGTTTTCAATAAATGTCTCTTCACTGTTGCTGCATGAGGCCAGCAGACCTGCGGCCATTACCGCTGAAAGAAAAAATCTTGTTTTCATGTTAAAAAAATGTTAGTTATAGTTTTATAGTTCTGTCTCAGGTATGTCCTCCCAATCCGGAATGACAACCGGCTGGCCTATGGTCAGCTCTTTACCGATGTGCAGATTGAGTTCCAATGAAAGCTCCTCACCTTCGAAACCTCTGACGTACGGTGTCAGGTCAACCGTCTGCTCTTCATTGAATGCAGAATCCTCTTCATCCATCCCGACCTTCACTGTCAGTATATTCTCCGCTACGGGACTGAAACCGAATACGTACAGGCTCGTACGCCACCGGTTAGAATCCTGTTTGCGTGCAAATACGGTAGTGAGGCTTGCATTCCCTGTCCTTTCACGGGAAACGAGATACCGCCCGGTGGAAACGCCTGAAAGCGTACCCTGCAAGGAAGATAGGGGAACAGTGTTGCCGGATACATTGATCTGTATGTTCAGGCGCTGGACGAACGCCGAGGGGATGACTTCCACCCTTTTGGGATTTTGATACTCCGGACGTTCGCTGAACATGGCCGAACAGCAGAAGCTCTGTATTCCCGGGATGTAAACCGCCCCGCTTTCCACTGTATCTGTCTGTACGGTAAGACGCGCTTCATGGTAATTCTGAATATCGCTTACCTTGTAATTCCCTGTATAGAACAGGAAGCGGTATTCACCTTGGGGAATACTCCAGCGAAGGGTATCCTGTGTAAAGGTAGTTTCCGTACCTGAAGGGATATCCGTATGCCCGAGGGGAAACGCAATCATGTGCCGCTGCGCCGGTATGGGAAGCGGCTCCTTGATTCCGCTGAAATCACACCAGGCAACAAGTTCCCCGTTTCTTATGCAGAAATCCTCGTTGAAGTCACAACCGCTCAGTGCGGTTACAAGAACCGCGAAGGATGCCAGCTTGTTAATATAGTTCATCTTTATATAAATTATAGGTTACTATCAGTTTGTTAATCTCCGGATCGAGTCTGCCTCTCCATATCTTGGAAGCATCCTGGTCACATGACTTGACATACATTTTGAGAGCTTCCTCCTCTCTTTTCAGGCGGCTGTACAGAATGGCCAGCAGATAGTTTCTGTCCGAAGTGTCCGGTTGTCCCGCCATGATTTCAAGCGCACGCTTGTCATAACCCAGGGACATCAGGCATACTGCCGTATTGTAGTCGTCCGGGTAAGATACGTCCAGGATGGCAAGGGCCTGCCGGTATTGTCTGTCTTCTATCATTCTTACAGCCTGCATGTAGGTAGTGTCAATAACCGGCATGACTACCGTATCCTGGAGCATGTTCCGGCGATGAAGATGGAACTTGAACTCCACACCGCGCAGCAACGGGTAATGCTTTTCCCGGATACGCTTGTAGTCGGCGGGGTATTTACGCATGGCATACTCCCGGTTGTCCGGATTGTCCGTCTCTTTCATGATGCGCAGAAGAGATGCCTTGTTTTCCAGACTGTCATCCGCCAGTACCAATCCATGCAGCCGGTGCCAGTCCTCGCCGGTCCAGCGCGGGCGGAAAAGTGTATCTACTCCCTCGCGGTCATCGCTGCGCCGGGCAAGGTATCTCTTGAGTGCCAGTGCACGTCCCCTTGAAAGGAAAAGGTTCATATCGGCACTGCCCTCGGGAGATGACGTGGCTGTCATACGGATACTGTCGATGAGGAACTCCCCTGTATAATTGATGCCATGAATGGTCTCGAACACCTTGTCGATTTCCGCTCTGTTATCCCCGGTGTCCTCGGAAAATTCGGTGCTTCCACTCTTGTAGGTCACATATGCCCGAAGGCTGACTTCATCCTTGCGGGTGATGATTTTCTTTTTATAGCGTGGACTGCGGTCCAAAAACTGCACCATGCTTGAAATGAAGTAGGTGATTGTATCCGAAGGGGGGAGCTGTGTCTTTGTCTCATCCTTTGAAAGGATCTGCCCGTCAAGTGTCAGGTCTATCTTTTTCGTATTTTCCGTAGCCGGAAGTTCCTGCTTGTAGTAATACACGAAATTATCACCTTCCTTGATGACTGTATCCAGGCGTGCCGCTTCATACGGGAACCGTACATACTTTTCGTACATTTCACCGGCCTGCTCTTTCCTTTTCTGGTTCTCGGCCATCTTCGCATAGTCAGTGAAGCGTCTGGTGATGGAAACCGAATCCTCCGGGGTTATGTCCCGGGTACGGATCTTATAGTTTCCCTCGGCAAACACTTTCCATTTGGAAGGAATGTACTTACCATCCATTTCGCGGCGCAGATAGTAAGCGGGAAAATACTCAAGTATGGAATTATAGCCGGCTATGGCCTGCCTGTTACGCTCCATCCTGTAATTGAACAGTGCGAAACGTGCGTTGGCCTTGTCCGACCAGTCAATCCAGCGTTCTTTGCTGATAACCTCATGCTTCCATGCCTGGAAGTACTCTTCTTCAAGTTCGGCCAAAGCCTTTTTGTAGCCTTTCTCGTCGAACAGCTTCTGAAGGTAAAGACTGTCAGGAATAATGGAGTTCATAAACGCCTGGTAACGCATGTAGCCCTTCTTCTGCATCTTGGCAAAGTCAGCCCCGGAAAGAAAAATCCTGTCCAGATACAACGTATCGGCAGGCTTGTAGGCTACAGGGGTGAGCTGGACCTGCCATTTGTTGCTGATCAGCTCACCGGGTACTGTGACGATGAAATCCAGGTTGATCTTGCCGTT
>NZ_JBCODG010000120.1:0-6078 GCF_040928965.1 Bacteroides sp. 2201st1_D9_2201SCRN_220225
TTAATTGATCCGGTATAATCTCCACCTGCCTGCCAGGGACGGACGCTCACACCGGAGAGAATGAGCATCCCTTCTTTGCTTAGGGACAATATGTAGGTGTATCTCTTTCCGGCCTCAAACGTATTGGCCGGAAGGTACCAGTCGTAAACATTGTCCCGGTAATGGATCTGTATCCTGCGTTCTTCCGTTTTGCCAGGGAACAGAAGCAGTATGTTTCCTTTGGAAGCAATGCTTCCGTTATTATCTTTCACGGACAGGCTTCCGCTTGTAAGGTCATATGCGCCTTCCACAGGAAGTTCTTCCATGTTCAAGGTACATGCATCGCTCCCTTCCACTGTAAATTCCAGAAGGGAAAGCAGGTGTTTCATCTCAATGCTTGCCCTGTGGTTCTGCCAGTTGAGCCGCAACTCCTCCGAAGCCAGATAATCTGTCTGGGAAACCAGGCTTACGGGCAGTTCCTTTCCCGGAATTTCCTGGAAAGGAGAAAAAGCAAACAGTCTGCAGATAGCTTCAGTGAGCGTGACTTCCGAAAAGATCCAGCCGTCATCGTACGTCACATGTACCGGTCCCGGTACGCTGGCGTAAGTATCGCCTGCATCATCAAGCAATACCATCCCGAAATCCTTTACAAGAGAGCCGTCCACATCTGTCCCGACACCACGGCTGAAACAGTTCTCCACCCGGAGCTCTTTTTCCCCTTCCTGTTCAAGCGGGTCCTTTTCATCCGAACAGCCCGTAAGAACAGTAGGACAAAGAAGCATGGCTGTCATAATACATTTATATGCCTTTATCATATCGTTTATGGTTAATTCTTCAATTAGGGATCAATATCTACGGAAGTCTTTCCTTTTTGTCTTACAGTCAATGTTATTGTTTTTCCACTTTCTGCCTGTGTGAGCGTCACGTTTCCACTACGGATTTCTTTCCCCGGGTTTTCGTCATAACTTACCGAACTTCCGGACACATGAATCCAGCTGTCTCCTGACACACTCCAGGAAAGATCCCTGCGGCTGTTACCTGTCACTTTATAGCTTGTTATACTCAATGTGAATGAACCGGCACTCGCCTCGGTACGTTCACTATGGGTAGTGCTGCCATCCGTATAGCTGAAATAGTAGCTGACCGGGGCTGCCTCCTGGCTGATTGTGGCTGTGGCGGAATTTCCACCGTAGTTTGCCGTAAAGACACAGCTGCGTGCGGATGCGGTGTTGTTCTCCGCTACCGTTACCGTATTTCCTGAAAGGAAGAAACCGTCCGAGCCACCGGTAATGGACGGGGAACCGGTTTGTGAGTTTTCCTTTATGCCATTTATAAATACGTCACGCAAAGCTCCCGCAGTAAGCGTCGAGTTGCCTCCTTTCCAGCCCAGGGATGAAGGGCTTGCCGTCAAAGTAACCGACCAACTGCCGTAATTCCGGTATTTGGGTTCAAGGGTACGGTCTGTCAGAACCTCGAAACTGTACTGTATCGCATCGGATACGATCCTGCCTGCCTCATACCACCCTGCAAACTCATAACCGCCATTCACGTTTGCCCTCACTGTACAGGTACTTCCGATATTGTAGAGTCCCGCACCTGTGGTGGTCCCGCCCGCTGTATAATCCAGAACGGTAATCTGTTTCTTGTAGTCGATACTGTAATTGTGTATCTGACCGGCATAGGTGACCATATCGGAAGTTCCACGAAGTTTTATGTCCGTATCTCCCGTAAGGGTTACATAGTTGGAGGAAGTCGTAAGCGTCTGGGCGGGAACGGTCACGCGGAATACCGTTGTGGCATCTCCCTGCTGGGAATATCTGTACATCCGGCAGTTACCTCTGCTTTCGTCCGTAACAACCTCACCGGTAAGCAGGTTGAAACGGCTCGTGCGTTTCACATTCTCTATGGCAGCCTCCCGGACTCCTTCGTTACGCTCGATCCTGACTTCCACTGTTGAGAGTCTGTGTCTGAAATCCAGCGGTATCGTATAGTTCAGAACCGGTTCCGTATAGGTCGCAGTCATGAAATCCGCTGACAGCCATCCGGACTTCTCATCCTGATCTCCGGCAGAATGGGATATGGAAGTAATGTCCGTTTCTCCTTCCTTGAAAGGATAGTATATATAGAAGTCGAAATCGGTTCCCACCGTTACAATAATATTATCCGCTTCCGTCGCAGGTTTGAATGTGCTGCCGTCATAGATGTATTCATTGTTCACTGCCCAATATACACCGGTCTTCGGTTCAATGGCAAACACGCCTATGGCATCGCCTGTCTCAAAGCTGCCCTCCTGGGTGTTTCGTGTTCCCGTATCCCCGGTGACGGCGGTGAATGTGACAAGCCCGCTGCCGGCGACGGTTTCCCTCTCTGCGGCATCTTCACCGCAGGATGAAAAGGAAAGCAGCAGTACTGCGCAAACAATCGGTTTTATCAATTTTATCATGATTTCTGTTTTATGGGGAACCGGAAGGCTCCCCCATAGGTTACTAATTTATTTGACCGGTACAAGTGTGATATCCTCCTCAGTGGATGTCCAACCCTCTATCGTTACAGACTGCCCGTTCTCCCCACCGATTTCCGCATCATTGGAGCGCATGGTGACCGAGTAGATATATCTCTTTCCGGCTTCCCAAAGAATCTGCGGAATGGAATATGCATAGGTCGCACCATCGATTACGACCTCGAGCGATACCTCACCCTCGGAAATGCTCATCGGATAAATGGCTGCGGCATAGTCTACCGCCTGCTCTCCCTGGGCAGGGACGGTAGTGTTCGGGCTCCATGACAATTCGGTACTGGTCGGCTGGAATGTGATTTTCCCCTCATCGTTCAGGTTCATCGTCCCGACGGTGGCAAACTTGGCGGCCGATGCTTTCAGCTTGGCCGATGTAAGATTCCCGTCGTTATGATACTCGGGGGAAACTTTCAAACGGATGACAAACTGTGAGAGGGCATGTCTCATCGGTATTTTAGCCTCGGTTTCAATTACCGACACTTGGTTGGAACTTTTTCCCCACATGTAATCGACGGATGTGCCTGCGTTGATAGGGACGGGTATTTTTGTTCCATCGGTTACCGCACCGTTATACGGGTAGTATGCCCATATTGTTGCCTCGTCCGAAAGGAGATATACCGGACTGGCCTGCGACCAGCCGTTTGTCTCTTTGGTTGACTTGTTGTTTTGGGCATCATAACGCGGATAGGCATCACCCCATCTGGTTGCCTTGTACATGAACAGCCCCAGAGCATCACCCGCCGCCCAGTCCGTTTTGGGGATAAAACCGGCCCTGGTCTCTGTTCCTACGGTTGGCAGGATATTCAGCTGTGCAAGCGTATGTTCCCGGTCTGTTTCGTTTTCAATAAATGTCTCTTCACTGTTACTGCATGAAGCCAGTAAACCTGCGGTCATTACCGCTGAAAGAAAAAATCTTGTTTTCATAAAAAAAATATTAGTTATAGTTTTATAATTCTGTTTCAGGTATCTCCTCCCAATCCGGAATGACAACCGGCTGGTCTATGGTCAGCTCTTTACCGACATGCAGATTGAGTTCCAATGAAAGTTCCTCACCTTCGAAACCTCTGATGTACGGTGTCAGGTCAACCGTCTGCTCTTCATTGAATGCGGAATCCTCTTCATCCATCTCAACCTTCACTGTCAGTATATTCTCCGCTACGGGACTGAAACCGAATACATACAGGCTTGTACGCCACCGGTTAAAATCCTGTTTGCGTGCAAATATGGTAGTGAGGCTTGCATTCCCTGTCCTTTCACGGGAGACGAGATATCGCCCGGTGGAAATGCCTGAAAGCGTACCCTTCAAAGAAGATAGGGGAACAGTATTACCGGATACATTGATCTGTATGTTCAGACGCTGGACGAATGCCGAGGGGCTGACTTCCACCCTTTTGGTATTTTGATACTCCAGATGTTCGCTGAACATGACCGAACAGCAGAAGTCCTGTATTTCCGGGATGTAAGCCCCGCCTTCCACTGTATCTGTCTGTACGGTAAGACACGCTTCATGGTAGTTCTGAATATCGCTTACTTTGTAATTTCCTGTATAGAACAGGAAGCGGTATTCACCTTGGGGAATACTCCAGCGAAGGGTATCCTGTGTAAAGGCCGTTTCCGTACCTGAAGGGATATCCGTATGCCCGAGAGGAAACGCAATCATGTGCCGCTGCGCCGGTATGGGCAGCGGCTCCTTGATTCCGCTGAAATCACACCAGGCAACAAGTTCCCCGTTTCTTATGCAGAAATCCTCGTTGAAGTCACAACCACTCAGTGCGGTTACAAGAACCGCGAAGGATGCCAGCTTGTTAATATAGTTCATCTTTATATAAATTATAAGTTACTATCAGTTTGTTAATTTCCGGATCGAGTTTTCCTCTCCATATCTTGGAAGCATCCTGGTCACATGACTTGACATACATTTTGAGGGCGTCTTCCTCTCTTTTCAGGCGGCTGTACAGGATGGCCAGCAGATAGTTCCTGTCCGAAGTGTCCGCCTGTTCCGTCATGATTTCAAGCGCACGCTTGTCATAGCCCAGGGACATCAGGCACACTGCCGTATTGTAGTCATCCGGATAAGATACGTCCAGTATGGCAAGGGCCTGCCGGTATTGTCTGTCTTCTATCATTTTTACTGCCTGCATGTAGGTAGTGTCAATAACCGGCATGACTATCGTATCCTGGAGCATGTTCCGGCGATGAAGATGGAATTTGAACTCCACACCGCGCAGTAACGGATAATGCTTTCCCCGGATACGCATGTAGTCGGCGGGATATTTACGCAGGGCATACTCCCGGTTATCCGGATTGTCCGTCTCTTTCATGATACGCAGAAGATATGCCTTGTTTTCCAGGCTGTCATCTGCCAGTACCAGTTCATGCAGCCGGTTCCAGTCCTCGCCGATCCAACGCGGGCGGAAAAGTGTATCGACTCCTTCGCGGTCATCGCTGCGAAGGGCAAGGTATTTCTTGAGTGCCAGTGCACGTCCCTTTGAAAGGAAAAGGTTCATATCGGCACTGCCCTCGGGAGATGACGTGGCTGTCATACGGATACTGTCGATGAGGAACTCCCCTGTATAATTGATACCATGAATGGTTTCGAACACCTTGTCGATTTCCGCTCTGTTATCCCCGATGTCCTCGGAAAATTCGGTGGCTCCGCTCTTGTAGGTCACATATGCCCGAAGGTTGACTTCATCCTTACGGGTGATGATTTTCTTTTTGTAACGTGGACTGCGGTCCAAAAACTGCACCATGCTTGATATGAAGTAGGTGATTGTATCCGAAGGGGGGAGCTGCGTCTTTGTCTCATCCTTTGAAAGAATCTGCCCATCCAGGGTCAGGTCTATCTTTTTCGTATTTTCCGTAGCCGGAAGTTCCTGCTTATAATAATATACGAAGTTATCGCCTTCCTTGATGACCGTATCCAGGCGTGCCGCTTCATATGGAAAGCGCACATACTTCTCGTACATTTCACCGGCCTGCTCTTTCCTTTTCCGGTTCTCGGCCATCTTCGCATAGTCGGTGAAGCGTCTGGTGATGGAAGCCGAATCCTCCGGTGTTATGTTCCGGGTACGGATCTTATAGTTTCCCTCGGCAAATATTTTCCATTTGGAAGGAATATACTTACCATCCATCTCACGACGCAGCCGGTAAGCCGGAAGATATTCGAGTATTGAGTTATAGCCGGCTATGGCCTGTTTGTTACGCTCCATCCTGTAATTGAACAGTGCAAAACGCGCATTGGCCTTGTCCGACCAGTCAATCCAGCGTTCTTTGCTGATAACCTCATGTTTCCATGCCTGAAAGTACTCTTCTTCAAGTTCGGCCAGGGCTTTCCTGTAGCCTTTCTCGTCGAATAGTTTCTGAAGGTAGAGACTGTCCGGAATAATGGAGTTCATAAATGCCTGGTAACGCATGTAACCTTTTCTCTGCATCTTGGCAAAGTCAGCCCCGGAAAGAAAAATCCTGTCCAGATACAACGTATCGGCAGACTTGTAGGCTACAGGCGTGAGCTGGACCTGCCATTTGTTGCTGATCAGCTCACCGGGTACTGTGACGATGAAATCCAGGTTGATCTTGCCGTT
>NZ_JBCODG010000121.1:0-5895 GCF_040928965.1 Bacteroides sp. 2201st1_D9_2201SCRN_220225
GTGTTTTTCATAGTATTAGATTTAAGGTTAACAAAGGTTGGAGTACAGCGGTACTCCTTTTTTTATGCCCGTACGTCAGGATGAGCTTAGGGGAGAGATTATGAAATCAATGATTATCAATCATTCAAGGTCTTATGATACTGAACCTTTCTTATCACCAGTTTGCTTTCACCGGAAATTTGTTGCGACACAATTGTGAAACGGATGCGCGTCAGCTTTTTCCGGTTCCAGGAGTGGATTAATTTCGGATCGGTCAGTTCGACGGTATCCGTTGCGGGCGATAAGAGTTTTTTATCGTATTCCACTTTGAACCTACCTGCCTCTCCTGTCAGAGTAATGTTTTTGTTGCGGTCGATTTCGACTTCGCAGCAGGTCATCAGGTTTAATACACTCGGTTCGTTGCATGCCGAAAGTTTCCATTTGTCGGTGATTGTGAAATCCTTTTTCCTGTGCAGCGTATAGTTGCGAATCCAGCTTTTTACATTTGCTTCCTGCGGATAGGCACGGGCAATGTCCACCTGGTAGGATACGGTTTTGGCGGTGGCTTTGTATTGCTGGCTGTGTGCGGCAAACTCCCGGCCGTTCTTCTGCGGGGTTCCGTTGATGAGGGGCAGGTTGTGATAATCGGACTGCATGGTCCATATCGTGTACCGCTCCGGTCCGAAGGT
Organism: Bacteroides sp. 2201st1_D9_2201SCRN_220225; assembly: GCF_040928965.1. Lineage (NCBI taxonomy): Bacteria > Pseudomonadati > Bacteroidota > Bacteroidia > Bacteroidales > Bacteroidaceae > Bacteroides > Bacteroides sp. 2201st1_D9_2201SCRN_220225. The sequence goes on from NZ_JBCODG010000121.1 coordinate 669, forward strand.
CTGTCGGGTATAAGTACCTACGCCTGCATCGATAAGCACCGGCAGGGCATTGTAGTAAAGGATACACGACCCCACATCGTTATGGTTATGGCTTTCCTGATTGTTTCCGCCTTTTGCTGCGAAGAAGAAACCGTCGCTTTTGCCTTCGGTGTCGCGTGCCACGCAGATTTGGGTGTCTTTAAACCAATAAGTGCCGGTAAGCGGTTCGCCTTGCGGATGGTCGATGATGTCTTTGTACATAAAAAGCTCGTCCAGGGCAGAAGCGAAATATCCGTTTACCCCGTCCTTGAAACTTTGGTTTTGCTGTGCCATGAATGAGGCGAATTTCATCATGGCGGGGTCTCCGGTCAGTTCGCCGTACCGGTAGAGGATACCCGGGCTTGGACTTACTTTGGGTGCGGAGTCGGCGAAGTTTACAAAATAGTTGTCGCCGATGTGTACCCGGTAAATGTATTGCGCCATATTGCGCAGGAGGGGAGCGTTGAATATGTTCACCTTGTTTCCGGTTACTTTAGCCAGCAAATCCAGAAACTTCAGGGCATAGCCGGAAGCCCCGCTCCAATAGGTGGGACCCTCGTCGCAGGCTCCGTCCTCGTGATACATGCTGAAAAAGAAATCAGTGGATTTCATCAGCTTCCAGACTCCTTGCCGCACACGTTCCGGGTCTTTCTCTATCAGCATCAGGGCTTGCAGCACGTTGTAGTTAATCCACGGATTCCAGTTATTTACCTGCTGGCCGCCGAATCCCATCCACCAGTAATCATCCCGTGCGAAGTAGGGGTTTATCAGGTTTCTGTTGACTTCCTCGATAATCCGTTCGTTAATCAGCGGGCTCACCTTGTCGAATTCGTCTTTCAGGAAATAGTAAGTCCATGCCATTTGCGCGCCGATGTCGGCCACTACCAGTTCGATGGTCGGTTCATGCCTGTCGGGCAGTCCGGAGCGGTCTTTCTGAAAGCCGAGGTGTGCCGAGTGTATCCAGGACGTCTCGCACAGAAACCATACACCGTCTATGATGGCATCCATAAATCTGCCTTGTCCCTCTACCAGTTCTGCGAGGGTCAAGGCTTGCAGGGCTTTGTGGTTGGCGCGTCCGGTGCGGATTTCGCCGGTGCGCTTAAAGGCAAGGTAGTCGGAGGCAAGGTCCGGTTTCCATTCGTGTTTCAGGGCGTGTTCGCCGTTCCTGATGATAAGCTCCCTCATTTCGGGGGCTGTTTTCTCTTTCCAGGATTTCCGGTCGGTATAGGCGGGATAGTCCACCCAGCTTTGCCGGTAGCGGAGTACATTGCCCAATTCCTCATAGGAAACGGTCTGTTCAAGAAGATGCCTTTCGGTTGCATGGGCGGGAAAATTGATACAGACAGTTGCGATACATACTGAACTTGCCAGTAACAGGCTTTTTATTTTTGACATTTGCGGAATGTATTAGATGATTTAAATAAAGAACGAGGATAAATGATTATCCCCGTTCGTCAAAGTTAATTAAAAAAACAACCGTTTACCTAACCTTTACCCTTTATTTTTCAAATCGATGTATCTTTTTAATGCTTCCATATAGTAGTAATCCGCGTAGTTCAGCGGTACGTCTATTTCAGAGCCATGCGGCAGTGAGCCGGTGGAATGCATCAGCACGTAACCTTGATTGCTGCCTTTGGTTGCCAGATATTTCGCGCCGGACAAGTTTTTCAGGATTGTTTCGGCATAGTCGGAATATTTTTTGCCGTCGGGTACAAATGTACTGAGATCCAGGAAGGCAGATGCTGTGACAGCTGCGGCAGACGCATCACGCGGAGTCTTTTCACCTGCCGGGGCATCATAATCCCAGTAAGGAATCAGGTCGTCCGTCTTTACACGTTCCATAATCATGTCTGCAATGTGAACGGCTTCCTGCAGGAAAGCCGTGTCCCGGGTTTCGCGATAGCAGGAAGTGTAGCCGTATACTCCCCACGCTTGGCCGCGCGACCAGGCCGATTCTGCATTTTTACCCTGGTGTGTCTGTTTGATTTCCACGCTTCCGTCATTGTTATAGCTGACCACGTGATAGGAGGTGTAGTCCGGACGGAAGTGGTTTTTCATAGTGGTTTGTGCATGCTTTACAGCCACATTCTTATACTTCTCATCTCCTGTCAGCTTATATACGTTGAACAGCAGGTCCAGGTTCATCATATTGTCAATGATTACGGGGAAGTTCCACGCACCGAAGTCCCATGAGCGTATACAACCGATTTCCGGGTTGAAACGGGCGCACAGATTATCCGCTGTTTCTACGAGTACGGCTTTAATGGTGTCGTTAGGGGCGAGGCGGAGAGCATTGCCATAGCTGCAATTCATCATGAAGCCCACGTCATGGGTACCTTTCAGCTCACGTATCGGGTTCAGGATGTTGGTATATTCGATGGCGCGTTTTTTCAACTCTTCATCGCCGGTCAGTTCATAGGCATACCAAAGGCTTCCGGGGAAGAATCCGCTGGTCCAGTCGGCAATGCCGCAAAGACGTTTTTGTCCTAATTGCAGGGCTTCGGGATTGGGGTGTAAAGAGTCGATGTATGCTTTGTTCTCGCGCTGCAACTGAGTATCAAGAAAGTTTACATCATAGCCGGAATGTATGGAACGTGGGAACTTGCTTGTTCCGGAGAGTTCCTCGGCGGTTGATTTCAACTGATAGGAAGCGGCATCGAGTGCGTTGCTTATCCAGGCTTCTTTCTGGACCGGAGTGTTTTTGCAGCCTGTCATGCCTATGAGCAGAGCGGTTGCAAGCAACAGAGAGTTTCTTTTCATGTCAGTAAGTATTTAGTGATTTTTGTTCACCGGCAAAAATATGGATATTCGTGAAATATCCTGTGCAGGATTGTTGAAAGGTGTTTGGGTGTAGTTTAAAGGTATGTTACTTTTGTCGAATACTGTTTTAATTCTGTATTTTCTTGGGTGGAAGCATTACATTTACCTCTTCAGGCTTTTTACCTGAAAGTCTGTAAATAGTGTGTGGTTTTCCAATAGGCGGAGTCCGAAATATCCGTCTCCCTCATTCTTTTTAACCGGCAGTCGGAACAACTCCTCGCCGTTGACACTGTAAGTTGTGATTCCTTTTTCCACACGGATTTTGATGTCGTACCATTTATTTGGAATCAGCAAGTGCGCCTTGTCCGTATACTCTTTGATTACGGGGCGGGCTATGGCATCACTGGTATCCGCCGCTTTGGCAAAGTACTGGCGGAAGCGGGTAGTGGAGTTGTGGTTTCCGCCGTATCCCACATAAAACAGGCTTAGCGTTTTATAATGTTGGAAAATTCCGTTTCGCCATTCGCTGCGTGCGAAGAGATTGTCGGGGTATTCCGGGTCATTGGCGCCCCAAAAGCAGTTCAGGTCGCTAAGACGGTCGTATTTTCCGCCTTGCATCAGCATCTTCACGCGATAGCCGATTTCATAATCACCGGTAAGGCGTTGGTTGTACCAAAGTGTAAGACCGTCGGGTGCGGTAATTTCCAGCGTATCGCTTGATACAAGGATTTTTACTTTTCCGGAGTGGTCTTCGATTGTCCAGTTCTTTAAAACGACCTGTGCCTGAACCGTGAAAGGAAGTAACATCAGTACACTTCCCAATAGCAATTTGTGAAAGGAGCTTTTTGTCATAAATATTACTTTTGTTTACAGTTGATATTCTGATAGTAGTTTTTGCTGTTGTGGCAAAGGTAACCAAATATTTATAAAGTAGAGCCCGGTTGTGCTGGAAGGATTTTATGTGTTATATTTTATTGTGCATTGCATTGGATAGGTGGTTTTTATCTGCAATGGTAAAAACGGATATTTGGTTATCACTCATCACTTGCGTGATAATGTATTGAATAATAGTGCTTTATTGCATGCCGATAACAGTTTTGTGGTGATGACCAAATTCCGGTCATCACCACAAAAAGTAAAATATCAGGATTTTACAATTCGATATACAACTCCTTTTTGAGTATGCCTGCTTTCCAGGTTATTCTTCTTCAAGATACGTCCGAAATGCTTTGCGTGCCCGTCTGTCAGCTTTATGTCACTGTTTTTTGCATGCAGAATTTCCAAAATCTGTATCGGCGACATCCACTCTCCCTCTTCCCCTTCTTGTGGTAAACGGAAATGACAATGGAACAACTGCTCAATCGGACTGATTTGCTCGAATTCCCGGTTATTTTCTTTCAGAACGGCTTCATCCTTGTCATTAAACCAGTATCTTTCGCCGCTGCGTATCGCTTGCATGGCTTGTGCATACAATTGGCGGTAGTTTATCGTCACGTTCGTATCAATGGGGGCAGTCACTTCCACGCATACAAAACGGCGGCTGCCGCTGCTGTCTGTCAGCAGGTCTTTGTGGTTGCTCGTCCCGATGAACGAAGCATACCGCCTTATCTCCTGGATACTGCTTCCGTAGGGCTTGCGCAGGTTGGCAACGGGTTTTTGCAGAAGGTGTTTCAGAAAGCCTTGCTGATGGATGCTCACCTGGTCGAACTCGTCGATATTCACCAGCAGAAAGCGCCCCAGGTACATTTCCGCATCGCGTTTGCTGCCGAAATCCAGACTGTCGGTATAGCCGAAGCGGAGTTCGGGAGGAAGGATTATACGGCAGAAGGTGGACTTGCGGTAACCCTGTGCACCTATCAGTAGCGGTGATGTGCTGTTGGCGTGCATCCTGTTGCCCAGTCCGCGCCAATGCGCCACCATGTTCAGAAACCAACGGTAGAACAGCTCACGCCAATACGGATTGTTGCAGGGTACAAGTCCGGCAAGCGCACGGATGCGGTCTTTGCCGTCCCAACGGCCTACGCCGCACAGGTATTCTTCCACCGGATTGTACAGCGGCACGCGGTTAGAGGTCAGGTAGCGGTTCACGTCTCTGTCCCACACACGCAATCCCTCTTGCAGGGCATCCATAGCCACGCTATTGCGCGCTCGCTGGTCCATTACATGAAAATAGAAGTGGATGGAGTCGCGTTGGCGATATTCCAAATCACCCATCAGCTGGTTGTACCGGAATTCGTAACGGCGTTCCATGAACTCGTTCAGTTTCAGTATCGTGTCCTGTTCGGGAGTCAGCACGGATTTTCTGCCGAATCCCCGGCACTCGCGGTAGAGATTGTGCAGTGCGGTACGCACTGTCTGTTCGTCTGCCTGCCGTCGGTAGTGCATCATCACCTGCCGGACGGCTTCCTCTTCGGGGATGCCGCTTTTGAAGCATTGCTCGCCTATGGGG
>NZ_JBCODG010000122.1:0-5928 GCF_040928965.1 Bacteroides sp. 2201st1_D9_2201SCRN_220225
GAGCGTCCGTCCCTGGCAGGCAGGTGGAGATTATACCGGATCAATTAAACCGAATGAATAATGACGACAAAGAAAAAAATCGCATCACTGACTATCATGTTTCTGCTCACTACCGTACAGGTATCCGCACAGGACATGAATTCGACTGTAAACACAATGCTTGACGGCTGGGCCAGGCCCATATACCTGGCAGGCATGCTTATCGGCCTGATTGCCGGTTTGGTACGGAACTATGACAATATCGCAGCCAAGAATGACAACGGGAACAGAATGGACGGTGTCATTGCAGTTGTTTGGATGGTCGGCTACGGTCTGGCCGGTTCGGTTGTCATCAATGCCATAAGGGCGGCAGCCATGAGTATAAATCTGAGTGTCTGATATGGAATACAAAGTGAGAAAAGGCCTGGAAACTCCCTGCCGGATCGGTATTTTCCTTTCCGGGGATTATTGGGTGGTATATTCCGCCAGCGTGGCGGCTATCGGTCTGTGCGTCCTTGCAGCCGCCCAGGGATTGACTGAGGGGCACTGGGAATTCTTTTGGAGCATGCTGGGCATATGCAGTGTGGCGGAGCCCCTGCTGTGTTTTATGCTCAGGAGAAAGACCTTGTCCCGAAAGTTCAAGAACCGGAACCGGGAGATTACCCTGAGCAATCTGGAAATGGCCCGCACACTTTACCGCATCCGGGAAAGACACAGAAAGGAGCAGTTATGACAACAAACGACACATACGGACTTCTGGACATCATGGGAGACGGGGCCATGCTGGGAAAGTCAGGTTCCCTGACCGTTTCCTTCCGTCTTACAGAACCGGAATGCTACAGCCTTTCCCCGGAAGACATAGACCGGAGAAACCTCATGCTGGAGGAAGCCTTCCGCTTTCTTCCCGACGGGAGTTACGTGCATAAACAGGATATCTTTCTCAAGCGCAGCTACTCTCCGGAAAAGGCCGGCAGTTTCCTCTCCCGGGCGGATGCCCGGTATTTTGCGGGCCGCGTCTATCTGGAACACACATGCCTGATGCATTTCACGTTCGCTTCCCTTGAGACATTGGAAAAGGCGTATGCGGCTTCTCCGATGAGATACAGGGAAGAACTGCACCGGAATGATGAACAGAAGCTGAAGGAGTTCCTCGAAGGCGTGGAAAATGCCATGAGCATCATCCGTAACATTCCCAATGTGGATGTACGACAGCTTGACGGGGTGGAAATGACAGAGCTGATGGGTGAATATGCCAACCTGTTCGGCGGAAAGCGCGAAACAAGGGATATACGGTTTTCTTCCGCCATGAGCATAGGGGAAGAAAAGGTCAAGTATTACAGCATCTGTGATGAAGCGCACCTGCCGGAAGGTATCATTTCCTCATGTGTCAGGGACTATTCGCTGCCCAAAGCCGGCAGCGAGCTGTTCCATACCCCTTTGGAAAGTCTGGGAGTCTATCTGCCTTGCAACCATATCGTCAACCAGGTTATTTTCTTTGAAGGGGACAGGAAACTGCGGGCGAGGGTGAATACTAATGTCGATGTCTATAAAAAGAACAGCAGCATACGAAAGGGCATCGAGTCGGAGTACAGGAAACTGGATGAGCTCCGAAATGAAATCATGGCAGAGAATACACCGCTTGTACGCACTTACTTCTCCCTGTGCTTTTTTGACCGCGACGAAAAGGAACTGGAGAATGCCGAGAAGAAGATCCGGGAGTGTTTGAACCTGGCCGGCTTCGGATACTACATCCCCTCGTTCGAGCATCTGGCGGAGGCACATCTGGCTTCCGTACCGGGACAGGTGAATTGCCTGCCGGGGGAGTATATGTTTCTTTCCACACTCTCCGTTTCGCTGTGCCTTTTTCTTGCCTGCAGCACGCTCCGTTCCGACGTGGAAGGCATACAGTTGCAGGACAGACTGTACCGTATCCCGGTCAAAAAGGACATATGGGATGCCGGCAAGAAAAGGGCGGATGCACGCAACGGAATGATCATCGCCGGTTCCGGCGGGGGAAAATCCACCTTCGCCGAGAATTTTACTTACCAGCTTCTCGAGCAGGACTATACGGTTGTGGTGGTGGAGTTCGGAAAAAGTTTCAGCCAGCTCTGCAAGCTTTATCCCAAGGAGTCGCTCCACGTGGACTATGACGGAAAGACACCGCTGGGCATCAATCCGTTCGACCTGCAGGGACGCAGGCCGGACAATACGGACTTGGAAACGATATCGGGAATCGTACAGCGTTATTGGAAACACATGTTCACAGGAAGGGAGCCGGAAAGGGAAACGGCACTTAACCTGTTCATCCAGGACTATTACGAACAGCCTGGAAAGGAGCGGAATTTCGTAGGTTTCTACAACCATGTCAGGCAAAACTATCCGGATATCCTGAAAAGGAAAAACATTCCGGAGAAGTATTTTGAGCTCTCCTCGTTTCTTCTGAACTGCGGGGAGTTCCTGCCGGGAAAAAGATACGAGAATGTGACGAAGGATACCAAAGTGGATTTCCTGGCCAAGAAGTTCATCGTATTCGAACTCACCCGGATCAAACAGGACAGGTTCCTTTCGAACCTGGTCATGACGATGATCTTCTCGGTCATACAGTCGAAGATACTTTCCGACAGGAGCAAGCGGGGCATCCTCATATTCGACGAGTATGCGGAAACGGCACAGATGCGGGATACGGCCACGAATACAGGCATACACAGTTCGGTGGCGTTCTGCTACCAGAAGATCCGGAAAGAGAACGGCGCCGTCTATACCATCGTGCAGACTCCCGACCAGCTGCCTGACGACGAGAATACGCAGAACATCATCGGCAATACGGACATGCTCTACGTGCTGCCCACCAAGGAGGTGATTTACAGCAGTATCATAGAGAAGTTCAAAATTACCGACCAGGCACATATCGACCTGATGAAATCCATGCGGAACAACTTTTCCGGCAGACAGCCGTACAGTGAATGTTTCTTGCGTATGGGAGAGAAATATGCCACCGTTACCCGTCTTGAACTGTCTCCGGAGAAGTTCCTTGCCTTCCAGACGGAAGGGAGCATATGGGCCGCACTGGAAGAGAAAACGCAAAGGATGGGCATGGAAGATGCCATCCGTGAATATCTGGATGAACATCCGGAAAGAAAAGTAAGGAAATTACCATCAAACAGATAACAGTATGAAAAAGACTTTGATTTTGGGATTCATGGCATTGCTCCTTTCAGGGACTGCCCGGGCGCAATGGATTGTGAGCGATCCGGAAAATACCTATCAGGGTGTTCTTTCTGTACAGCAGCTGAAGAACACTGTTTCTTCGCTCAAGGAACAGAAGAAGGTGCTGGATGAGAGTCTGGACTACCTGAGAAAAGTGAATGCCACAGTGAGCAACAGCATGACGGTCAAATACCTCATCGAGAGACAACTGAAGCTGAGTACGGAGTGCGGTACGCTCCTGACCAGGGCCGGCAAGGCGGGGATGAAATCATCCACCCTTTCCGCACTGACAGCAAATGTGGGGCAGATAACAAGCAACAACGGACGGCTGATCAGCCTTGTAAAAAGCATCCTTTCAACTTCCCTGAGGATGAACGATGCGGAAAGGCTGACACTTCTCAGGGACATAGAGAAACAGACCGAACAGGATGAGCGGAACATATGGAAAATAAACCGCCTTGTCGGTGAGTATGAAACCTTGAAACGTGCCCTGCAATGATGGAGAAAGGAGAATTCAGCGTGCTGTACCAGTCATACCGGGAACTCAGGGAGACGGTAGCCGTTAACGGGTTTTACTCGCTGGTGGCGGGACTCATCATAGCGACCTTCGTGTTCAAACTGTTTGACATGGCAAACGACATGGCAAAGGAAGAGAAAGGCTTCAGTGCCAAACATTTCTTTGAGTTGGGCAGGGAATATATCCTTTGCTCTGCCATGATAGCGGTCCTGCCTCTTTTTCTGGGATGGCTGGAAGCGATATTCGCTGCGGGGGCGGACAAGGTGGTAGAATCCATAGGTGGGAAATACAGTTCTGACAACATCTGGAAGGCGGCAATACTCGGAGACCTGGAGAATATGGTCGAGGGAGGCAGCTGGAATGTGGTGGGAACGGTATTTACCCATATGCTGACCTCACAGGTAGGAACGCTCTTCGCGCTTGCATACGACTATATCACCACCCTGTTCCTGGCAGCAAGATACGCCATGCTGCTTCTGCTGGAAATCGTCTCTCCGGTGGCCATCGCCTGCCTGTATAACAAGGACCTGAGGAGTTCTTTCTTTGTATGGGTAAAGAACCTGTTCGGATGTTACATGCTGTACCCGGCTTTCGTAACGGTAAGCGTATTCAGCGATCTTATAGTGAAGAATTACATCCAGCAGGATTCATGGCCGATATGGATCATGCTGTTCTTTTCGATTATCCTGAAGACGAGCCTGCTTGCGACAGCCAAAGCTACGGTCAATAAATGGTTATGAGTATGAAAAAAATATTAAAAAAGGAAAGGGAAACATTCTCCATTATGACAAACATGAAGAAAATACTCGGGGATTTCAATGCGCTGGCCGACGCCCGCCGGAAAAGCGCCCTTCTGGCAAAGCTGGCATTCGCCTTCTGCGCCCTTACGGTATCTGCCGTGCTGTTTTTCAGCTATTCGCTGCTTGACAGCATGGGAAACAAGATACTTGTGGTAAATGAGAACGGTGAATACCTGGAGCAGAAGGCTATGGATACGGACAAGCTCTACAGGGAGCTGCTGAGGGCACATTGCAGTTCCACAGCCTATTACCTGAACAGTTTCGACAGGCTCTCATGGCAGGAGAACCAGGCACATGCCCTGTTTCTGGTAAGCAAGCCGGACGCAACGGCCATATTCGCCAAATATCGTGCGGACAGGGCTTATGGGGATGCGCTGGAACTGGGAGCGGTATACCGGAATAAATTCGAGAAGATAATCTCCCTCTCGGTTGAGAACGGGCAGTACCATGTCGTCTTTTCTTCCGTACTGACCATCATAAACGGAAGTGACACGAAGGAAGTAAGGATTATCAGTGAGGGTACGGCCATACGTGTGAGACCGCGTTTCCCTGAGAATATATCCGGATTTTTCTTTCGGACGTATAACCAGCAATACGAGAACTTATGACACAGTCGGAAAAAAGCAGGATCATCATTCTGGGAGGAGCAGCTATCGTGACCGCCCTGCTGGTCTGGGGAATCATAGCCAGCTTACCGTCCGGTCAGGATAAAGGACAGGAAACAGGAGAAGTGACGCTCCGGGGCCGGATCAAGGAAAGTTTTACACTGGAAGACATGCTGAAAAGCGTAGAAAAAGACAACCAGGGTATGGTGAACCCTTCGACTGCCTATGAGGGTATGTCGGGCCGGACGGAATCATCCGGAACGGATTCTGAAAATGAAGAAGAGATACGGCGTATCAGGGAACTGATAAAACAGAACGAGGCGGAGATTACGGGTGGCGGTGTGGCGGTAACAGGCAGCGTGCAGCCTTCTTTCCCGGGAAAGGAAAATACCCCCGTACCTGAAAAGAAAAAAGAGGAGAAAAAAGAAGAACTGCATACCGATACGTTGGAAAGCGCGCCTGAGGCAAAACCGCGCAGGAGTTTTAATAGCGTGCGGCTTGTCCGGCAGGATGAAAAAAATGTCATCAGGGCATTTGTACACTCGACACAAACCGTAATGGTCGGATCAACGCTGAAGATGCAGCTGGCCGAGAACTGCCTTACCGATGACGGTCAGCGTATCCGTAAGGGAACACCGGTGTTCGGGGAAGTAATGAAGATTGACGGGGAACGCGTGCTGGTAAGGATTACTTCGGTGAACCTGGGCGGCAACATACTTCCTTTCGAAAAGGAAGTATATTCCGAGGATGCAATGGAAGGGATTTACGTCCCGGGAAATGCCAAGGCGGAAACGATACAGGAAGCGGAAGCGGCCGGAGT
>NZ_JBCODG010000123.1:0-5526 GCF_040928965.1 Bacteroides sp. 2201st1_D9_2201SCRN_220225
TTCAAAAAACCGTGTAATTGACTATATTTCAATAATTTCAAAGAACTATTTATCCACTTTTACGGGACAGTAGTGATTTTTTCTATTTATTGCGATATCTTATTACTCTTATAGGATTTCCTCCAACAACTGCATATGATTCAACATCTTTAGTAACAACACTTCCAGCCCCGATTACACAATGATCTCCAATATGCTTCCCCCCTGTAAACAGGACTTGACGTCCTATCCAAACATCACTTCCTATAATCGTCCTGCCTGGTTTTACCATACGCCCAGCCTGCTGCATCGGAATATCCAACCTTGAAATATCATGAGTATCATTGGGAAGAATAAAACATTTCGGTCCCATCATTACATAATCACCTATTTTAATATCATTAGGAACATGACAATCAATACCTAAATCACTATAGTTCCCCAATTCTATACCGAATCCTTTCCCAAAAAAAGCATGACGTTCAATGTTCACATGATGTCCACACTTCTTAGCAATATGCTTAAAGAAAAACCTGCGCAAACGCCCACTATAAAGCCCAATCTTACCTAACGAATATGTTGAAGGCAAATGATACGCAAAACCATAATAACATGCTAACCAAAATATTTTCATATATTTTTATAATTTTCAAAATCAACCTTCTATTACCGAATAATATTTTTCTACTTCGCTTGTATTATCCCAATCTTTTGATTTTAAATTAGTTATAATAGCATCCACTAAATTGGGATTTGAATGCAATCTTGTTATAGCATCTGCTACAGCTTGCGGTGTCATCTCACATATCAAACCTGTCTTTTCGTTTTCTACGACATCAGCAACAGATGTATAATTAGTTGTAACTATAAGTTTATGAAGAATCTTAGCTTCGTCTAACGCTATTGAACGCCCCTCAAATTTTGAAGTCATTACAATCATATCTGCAACTCTCATATATTGATAAGGATTTTCCCTAAGCCCAATCAACTTAAATACTTTCCCAAGATTTTCCTTTTCAATCAGTGCTTCCAACTTTGCTCTATCAAAACCTTCCCCAATAACATACCAAAGGAAAACAATTCCTTTTTTTCGCAATTCACTCGCCGCTTGAATAGCAAGAGGATAATTTTTTTGATCCATCAACCTTCCTATTGAAAGCAATTTCAACCCTTTAAAATTTTTGTACTCATTTTCTTCAATTGAGGATAATGAGAACTTCTCTATTAATTTACCATTAGATATATTTTCCAACACAATAAATTTCTGTTTCAATTGTGGAAATGTATGTTGCAAAGATTCCACTCCCGACTCTGACATAGTAACAACATTATCTGCTTTACTAAAAAAATCAAAATCAAAATCTGGATTATATTTTAATGCTGTATAAACGTTATGAATCCAAAGTATTTTACGTTTAGCTTTCACTTTATCTATTACAAAATAATTCATACACCCTTCAACATACCCTATAGCACAATCATATTCTTTAGGCAAATTTTCTATATTCTGACTCCATGTTTTCCAATGAGCTTGTTCTTTATGCAAATTCCTAAAAAAACATTTTGATATCAGCCGGGAATATACCACCTTCATCCATAACCAGATTCCTAATTTAAAAAAATATTTAAACTCTGCAGGAGAATGATGAATCAGAGAAAAATTTGAACTACCTTTTATTAGATTAACATACTCTGGAACTTGGGAAAGAAACAGTCCTTGACTATTAAGTAAAAACAAATCAATCGAATATTTCTCTGGTGAAATTGTATTTAAAAGTGAAACAAGACTCTTTTGTGCCCCACCCGCAGCTAAATTATAAATGGCTATCAATATTTTCTTTTTACGTTCCATACTAAAACTATTATTAAGTGAATTAATAAAATAATTAATACATCGTGTTTTCAAGGGGTCTCCTTGTTAAGAAAGGGTATATCTGAGGAAAAATATACCTGCATATTTAGAACACTTATATAAATTCAAAAATATTTTCTCTATTTTTCTATTAGGAACCAACATTTCAAATTTTTCAGTCTGGATTAGAATATATATTTGCCTTACTGTCAAAATACCGCTTCTTATAATTGGATAAAGAAAATATCGTAATATACTACGTTGTATATATGGCTCAAAAATTCGCCTTAATTCAAACTTTTGAAAAGCCTTAATACTTTTTATACACTCTTGCGGATTTGATATAGTACAAGCTGATTCAGCATTAGCCCTATAATTATAGAACAAATTATTGATTCTATTACAATATTTGCATTTGGAAATATAACGATAAACAAAAAGTTGGTCTTCTCCTAATTTCAAATCTGTATCAAACCTTAAATTAGCAGCCTGTATAATATCTGCCTTAAAAATTCCTCCTCCCACACATATACCTATTTTTCCCGTTCTAATATATTCCTCTGCACTTAGTACTGCTGTTTCCTTTCCATCCGCAGAAAGAACACGACCATTATCATCTACACGTTTTAAACCAAACTGAAGAAAATCCAAATGGTATTCATTTATCAGTTTTAAGCATTTTTCAATGCAATCAACTTCTAACCAATCATCACTGTCTACAAAAATAATCCATTTCCCATGCGCATTCATCAATCCTGTATTTCTAGCAGCGCTGACACCTGCATTTTGCTTATGGAATACTTTTATCCTTTCATCCGTCTGAGCATATCTATCACAAATTTCACCACTACGGTCAGGACTACCGTCGTTAATCAAAAGCAACTCAATATTATCATAAGTCTGCCCTAAGATACTTTTTATACATTTATCCAAATACAATTCTGCTTTATATACAGGAACTATCACTGAAACCATGGCATTTATTATTAATTAAAAAACATATCACTTTATACAAAGCATTTTACCAGTCTGCCTGTTTTTTCGTTTATTCACTTGACCTTTTATCTGTACATACTTCAAAAGCATTCCTATAAAAATCATGCATATAGTAAAAACACCTCCATATGTACCTGTAGATATAATAAAAAATAGAAAAGAAAGAGTCCAAGCAACTCCCATACTAGAATATTGTTTTACACTCAACCGCTTCAAAAAATACCATAAAATACTCAAGAACAACCAGGATACGGCAATTATCATAAATATTCCCTCCTCAACGAGCAACTTATATCCATACCCCTCTAACCCAGCCAAAGCTTCACTTGCAGCCGCATCTTTTAATACAATTACCTCTCTAAAATAATTAAAACCGCTTCCAAAATAAGGATGTAAGTAGAAATATAATAAAGATGTCTCCATTTGCTTTTCTTTAAGCTCAACATTACTTCCTTCTGTTTTTGTGCCACCAGTCAAAAATATATCTAATACACTATCTGCCGTATCTTGAACAAAAGGAACAAATTGATATAAGATACAACAAATGAGAATGACAGAGAAGGCATATCCCAACAAACGAAAAGAAAGTTTATATTCTACTAAAGCATATACCACTAAAAGAAACACCCCGGCTACAATACCAGTTCTTGAATTTGCAAGAAATACATTTAAGAATACCAACAAAGACAGGCAGAAATAAACATTTTTACTAAAATTATCACGCTGCAAATAGAGATATGTAGTGGCTATGAACATAACAAAACCATATACAATCGGATTATTTAACGTAGAAAGCACACGATAGCCACGAGACTGTACTTCAGACCAAATGCCAACATCATTACCAAAAGCAATATGCAAAGCATCATCATAAGGATTTCCTTGTAAAATAAAAGTTATAAAGCCATAACATCCCATAACACAAAAAATGAGAGCAAGCTGCTTCGATGATTTATACCAGACTGCTAATGTTGATATAGAAGCATATCCTATGAATAATGCTAAAAAACGTGGAACAAAGTTGTTACATATACGTGACAAAAAAGTCAAGGGTGCAGAAACACGTGGGTCAAATAAAACAACCAAAATATGTATTACAAAAAGTACATACATAATTTTTTTAAACGGGAATCTTTTCCACTCGGTCTTGAGTTCTTTATGCAATAATAAAGAACAAAAAAATGCAATACAAAGTAATGTATATGAATTGAACGGATTAATTCGTACTGTATCATTCAAAAAGAAAATACCAATCATCAGATACAAACTCCTCTCTTTCCCCTTACGTAGGAGAATTAGAAAAAGTATAATCAAAAGAATAAATATAAAAGCTGATTGCATAAAAACATTTTTTACAATTTATAACACTTATCAGTTTCTGAAAAAGCCTATCTTTGCAAGTATTAGTTTACGCTGATGCTTATTAAGCATCACTATATATATGAACAAAGCTGAGAATACCAATGAAGCTAATGTTGACAGAAATAAACGTAAAAGTCCAGAATCAAAATTTATTTGAATACCATAAAAAACAGGCAATACTATTGCTATCATCAATAAATTCAATCCATATCCTTTAAATACAACATTTTTAACATTCAATTGATTAATCAAAGATTTAGCTATATACACTCCTACCATTGTTGTTATAATATCAATAGGAATTAAAACAAAATATGCGATATATGCTCCACTACCTAAATTCATCACAACATACATCAAAGGGATATTAAGTAAAAAAAATGTACCAGATATAAAACTTACCATTTTTATTTTACCTGTAGCATGAATTGCAATATTCATGATATTGCTACCCAACCTAAAAAAGCTGCAAATCAATACCACGCGAAGAAAAAACACGGTATAATCAGGAACGGTTTTAAGCCACAATTTAAGAACATAATCAGCTTCCGCAAATAAGGGGAGGGCTATTATTAAATACAAACACAAAGTAAACTTAATAGCATTTTCTATCAAATAGGACATTCGCCGAATATCTCCCTCTGCATAACCCTTAATTATCTGTGGACGAAAAGCCATTATCACATTATTTGCAAATCCAAGAATAATACCATGCACATTATTCGCAATGCCATTAGCAGCATTCAATAACGGCCCATAAAACATATTAAGAAGCATAGTTACGCCTTGAACCCTAAATGAAACAGCCATATTTCCATATAAGTCCCAGCACGAAAACGAAAGCATGGGCTTAATAACATCTACATATATTTTTCTCTTCAAATGACATTCACTAAAATGCCGCATACAATAAACCCTATAAATCAAAGCTATAATCAAAGATACAATAAATGTCAACAAAGCATACAATATAAGTTTATCAGTTTTCCCTAATAAAAGAAGAAAGACAATACCTAACTTCAAAAACACATTAAGCAGTTCAACATAAGCATATACATCCATTTTCTCATGAGCTATAATAGAAGCATTATATGGAACTTGTGTAATTGTCACCATCATCGCAAGAATAGAAAGTTGAAACACTATATGTGCTGCAAGCATTCGACTTTCCGGAATAACAAGTTTATTCATCAAGAACCATATACCAACTGTCTCGGCCAATATAAAAACAGCCACAGCAATACCTATATGAATAACCATTGCGGAACTGAATGTTTGCTCCAACTTAAATAGATTATTCTTTCCTAACTCATAAGTCAAGAAACGAGATGTTGCAC
>NZ_JBCODG010000124.1:0-4947 GCF_040928965.1 Bacteroides sp. 2201st1_D9_2201SCRN_220225
AACCCCCGCGAGAAATACGCGATTGGATTTGCCAATGACCATCAGGGGTTCGAATTGCGGAACAGCATGTTCAAGGGGTGTGCCAATACCAAGGACATTACCAGCATTGCAGAAGGCAACCGTTCCTGTGCCGTTTTCGAAGGTTTCTTCGACCTGCTCAGCTTCAAGCAGTATGCAAAGGACCATCCTGAATTGCCGGCACTGAGGAAGCTGGATGTGTGTGTGCTCAACTCCACAGCCATTGTCGAACGTTCGAAAGATTTCCTTTCAAGGTATGAGAAAGTACATGCTTTCCTTGACAATGACGGCCCGGGACGGGAGGCTTTCCGAAAAATGCAACGGTTCCTTCCAAAAGGTACGATATTGGTGAATGAGTCCGAGCGTCTGTATCCGTCATGCAATGATTTTAACGAATTCCTGCAGAAAATGAAATGCCCGGTAAGCGGGCATGAGATGTGAAGAGCAAAAAACAGAATAATGAAAACATTTGAAGAAATATACCGGGATGTAACAGAACGTAGCGGCTGCAATTCCGGAGAGACATTTGCAAGGGCCATGTTTGAAGAAGGTATGAGACAAAACCTTGAGTGTTGCATGGATAAGGCAGCCGGTTCCTATACGGATCTCATGGCCTTTGCAGGATGGTTTGGAAACCGTCTGGCCAGGGAGTCGGTCAGGTGTAATGCCGCCCGCGTAAGTTTCTCCCAGAATATTACAATTGAAGGGAAAAGATACACCACCCGGTTCGGGACTGTGACTTTCAGTACAGAAGAAAAGAAGAGCCTTGCAGAGCGGGCGGAAGAGATTGCCGAAAGACTGTTGTCATCCGGTCCGGCGCATGACCTGAAAGCGGTATTGAAAGAAGCCGTACTGACCGGCTACGATTTACAGAAGGATGATTTTGATGAAGATTAAACAATCAAGTATGAAACAGGAGAATGACATACCGGATAAAATTATGGAGCGTATCCGCAAGCTGATACGCCTGAAAAAGTCGACAACCTCGGAAGGAGAGGCGAACAATGCGGCCATATTGGTGAACCGGCTTCTGAGGGAGTATAACCTTTCCCTGCTTGACATAAATGAAAGGCAGCCAGAGGAGAAGTTCCAGATCAGGAGATCTGACAGGCTCAGTTTCAAGGATACATTCGGCAGTTACTGGAAGCGTGATCTGCTTCGTGTCCTGTGCCAATATAATTACTGCCGGCTGCTTATTTATCAAGGAACCACAGATATGACCATTGTTGGAACCGAAGAAAATATTGCAGCCGTAAGCGTCCTGTATGATTATCTGCGTTCTGCCTTCCGCAGGCTGGCGAATAAAAGACATCTGGAGTACGTGTCTTCAAAACGGGGGTATTACCGTACCGGAAAATACAAAAAGAAATATATCCGCTCATATCTTGAGGGAGCATCATCCGGACTGAGAGAACAATTTGAAGCCATACGCAATATTCCGGCGGAAACAGTCCGTGATACCGCCCTGGTACTTTGTCAGGGCGCACTTATAGACAAGTATCTGGAAAAAATCAGGACATGTAAAAAAGTCCTGACAAGAAATGCACAGACTGACTATCCCGCCTATTATTCTGGCATGGGTGACGGGCTGAGTATCAATCTGGACAGGCAAATAAAAGGGGGATGCATATGAGAGTATTCTGGATAGTTTTTGCCACTGTATATATACTGGGTTGGGTGTGGCTCTGTTATTCCGCCATGCATGCCCCCAGTGATCTGGATTTGTGGGGTGAAGAGATAGAATAAGCCATTTAAACTATAATAATATGTACTTTATACATTATATACAGACCTATGCGTCGGTAAACAGGAAAGGCAGTGAACTCCAGGAGTATATCCTGAAATTCAAAGACTGCCTGCTCAAGGACCGGAATGCACTGGATGACCTGAAAGAAGAGATTCACTGTCGGATAGAAGAGCTGGATGCCAAATATCCGCGTACCAAACCCCTGCATTTTGTTGCAGGAAAGGATACCGCCCCCCAATGGTACATCCATGTGGAAGGTAAATCGGACAACCTGGTATGCATCATATCGGTTACGAAAGTGAAATGCCTGTTAGGAGAAGGAACTGTTATCTTTCCCGGGGAAGAACCGGGCAACGGTAAGCCATGAGGAATACATTCTGGTTTGCTGTGGACTATGACGGTACGGGGCATCTTTTCACTTACAAGCCTGAAAGGGATACCGGCATATGGATCGGCAAGGAAGCCCTGCATATTCCCCAGGGAGCGTTCAAGGAAATGTTTCCCGGTATCACCTGGCAGGATATTCCCATAGCGGTAACATTGGAAGTGCTTCCTCGTGAGGAGACCTTCCGGCTACGCCTGTCAAAGAGTTGCAGTTATCTTTTCAGGAAATATATCCGTATCCCGAGGAAAGGAGAACAATCAAAACATTGGAGTCATGAATAAATCAGATGCAGAAAGAATTTTCCTCTTGGCAACCAAAAAGAGTGCTGAAAGAGACGGCACGACCTATTGTATAGGCGTGTTCAAATTAGGTACTTCAAATATGGAGTTTATTGTAGGAGAAACTGACAATGACCGGGAATACAAGGCCGGTGATGAAGTCACGTATATCTATAGTGCCGACTATACAAGTGATATGCAAAATGCATTGAACTGGCTGAATAGCATAAAATGAAAAAGGAATGGACTATGGAAATATTAACGGCATTACAATGGGCTAAAAAGGGTTTTATACCCAATGAGGGGGCGGAAGGTACAGAACAATGGACTAATTGTTATTACTCTGCCAAAGCTGTCTATTTCAAAGACTGTGAAGTACATGAAGATAAGGAAGCTGCAAAAGCCATCCTCTCTGCCAAAAGGAAAGAATATCGGGATGTAGCCAAGAAACGGGAAGAGAAGAGAAAACAGAATGCCGAATACCGGGAGAAAATGAAAACTCATTGGCAATGGTTACAAGAGGGAAGAATTCCTGACCCTCATGCACGTTGGAGAGTTGGAGAGGAATTGAATAGAATTTATAATACCTGTTCTTATGGCAGTAGATACTGTTATTGCCATGAGAGATATACCCATGAACCTAAAAATGATGAAGAGATACAAAAAGCCATTTTGGATTTTCATAAAAACGGAGATAGCTGGGGCTGAATATAAACAGTATAGAGATGAATAGATACATGGACTGGGAACTCTATGAAGAACCGCCTGAAGGATTCTCTATTGACAAACATACCGGTTCTCCTCTATTCGGATATGATTTCTTTACAAACGGTAAAAGTGTCCTGAAGGGTCAAAAGAGGGTTCTTGTGAAGGCCAACATACCTGCCAATGACGTAGCGGTTAATCACCCAACGAGCAAAATGCAGAAGCCCAAGAGCAAAGAGCCCAAACAAGACCCGATGATTAACCGTAATGTACGTCAAAGGGTAAACGTCTTTGCCCGCGAGAGATTTAAAGTGAAGCTGTTACAAGAAATAGAATTTGATTTAATGGTGTGTCAGCTGGAAGGATGGAGCATGGGAAGCTATGTCTGTGAGATTAAACAATTGATTGATGATATATTTCAGAAAATGACAAAAGAAATGAATAAAACTGTATTATGAAATATCTGGCAGTTGAAATAAATGACATTACAAATATAGAGCATAAGCGGGATATGCGTTTTTCATAAATGGAATAAAAGTTTTAATGGCATTCAGATTTTAACCATGAAAGCGTATCCCCGCTTAATCTACAGAATCACATCAAACCAATATTAATAAAAATGGAAATACAAGGAAAAATCATCGCCGTTCTTCCCATCAGGGATGGGATCGGCAAGACATCCGGCAATGAATGGAAGAGCCGGGAATTCGTTCTCGAGACAGAAGAAAACAAGCCGCAGAGCCTGTGCCTTCAGCTGATGAACGCCAACATTGACCGGTATGCCGTCGAGGTCGGCCAGACTGTGCATGTGAAATTCGATTGTGCCGCCCGCCAGTGGGAGAACCGTTGGTTCAATACCCTGACTGCCTGGGAAGTGGTTGTCATCAAGGAAAAGGAGGAGAAGCCGGTATGATAAAAAAGGCATTTCTTCTGGCAGGCTTCCTTGCCTGCGGCCTGGCTGTATCGGCACAGTCCTATTCGCTGCGTACCAACATAATCGGTCTGGCTACGGCCAACCTGAACCTGGAGGCGTCCATGACACTGGACCGCAAGTGGTCGCTGCATCTGCCGCTTCAGTACAACCCTTTCAAGTTTTCGAAGAACCGCCAGTTCCGCAATTTCTATGCATCGCCTGGTGTACGTTACTGGCTGCTTGAGAGTTATATGGGAGGGTTCATCGGCATGCATGGCACTGCCGGTACATACAGTGTAGGCAACCTTTTCGGCAGCAAATACCGTTATGAGGGTGAAGGTTACGGTGTGGGTATAAGTATCGGCCGGGCATACCAGTTGGGACGACGCTGGAACCTTGAGTGGGAGCTCGGAGCCGGGGCAGTGTGGCTGGGATATGACAAATATCTGTGTAAACGTTGCGGTGACCTTGTGGAAAAGGACTACGGCTGGCATTTTCTTCCTACCCGCGCCGCACTGAACATGGTTTATCTTTTTTAATTTCCCCCACCGATGAGAAAGACAAGACGTATCATACCTTACGCATTGCTCTCGGGACTGCTTGTCTCATGTGTTACAGACCACAAGCTGGCACGTGTACGCATCTCCCAGCCTCAAATGAAAGAAGCGGTCGCAGATACAGGATTCCGCCTGCCCCGGCAGATAACATGGACGGATGACAAAGGAAAGGAGCATATTGTGACCGAGGCCACGAAAGACAGCGTTACGGGTGAATACATTACCCAGATGGAACTCTCCGAAATCACCGTCGTGGCAAAGAGCAAGCAGGTGGCGGAAAGGAACGGCAAGATCAACCTGGATTTCATCGTCACAGTACCCGGTGAGCTGATCAGCAACAAATG